>DASYGQ010000396.1:0-10093 GCA_035999585.1 Bacteroidia bacterium
GCCATCACCGGCGTGGAGATCGACGCGCTGAAGAAAGCGCTGGAGAAGAAAAAAATTAAACTTTGTCTGCTCGTGAGCAATTTCAGCAATCCCCTGGGAAGCTGCATGCCCGATGAACACAAGAAGGAAGTGGTACGCCTGATGGAAAAGCACAATGTGCCTCTGATTGAAGATGATTTATACGGCGATGTGTATTTCGGCAACCACCGTCCCAAATCCTGCAAGACCTATGATGAAAGCGGTATCGTGCTCTGGTGCGGTTCGGTGTCGAAGACACTGGCTCCGGGATACAGAGTGGGATGGGTGGCTCCCGGCAAGTTCAAGGAGCAGGTGATACGTACCAAGCTTTATCATTCCATCTCTTCGAATACGCTGATGCAGGAAACCATCGGAAATTTTCTGGAAACGGGAAGGTATGAACACCATCTGCGCAAGCTGCGGCATACACTGCATACCAACTCGCTTCAATACCTGCGTTCGATAGCCGAATATTTTCCGGAAGGCACCAAAGTGAGCCGGCCTCAAGGCGGGTTTCTGCTTTGGATTGAACTGCCGGGTAAAACGGATGCCGTGCGCATGTTTGAAAAAGCTTTGCAGAGCCAGATCAGCATCGCGCCGGGTAGGATGTTTACTTTGCAGAAACAGTACAACAATTGCCTGAGACTGAGTTATGGATTGGTGTGGAATGAAAGGGTGGAGAATGCACTCAAGCTGATTGGGAGACTGGCGAAGAATGAGTTTAGTTCTTCAAATAAATAATATCGAATATCGAACGCCGAATTTCGAATGTCGAAGTATTAGTGAAATTATTGTTCCTGGTAACTGACAACAAACCGGGTGAGGCGGATAAACACATTGGTGATGGGCCGCGGATTTTCATGATTGGCAGGATAAACAAAATCATTTTTTATCATAACGGATCATGATAATCAGCGGCCCATCTCCTCCCGCAAAAAACTTGCACTCATCTCCATCAGCTCCGGAAAAAAAGTCAAAAACTCTTCCTTAAAAGCATCGTAGTGCATCACAAGTGCATCCGGACTGTCTTCCATCCCTGATCCGATACTGGCTCTGGAAGCCATTCCTTTCATCACGCGTCGGATGCCGCTGATTTGTGAATAATTGTAAAGCGCATCGGTCGTGTGCATGTACCTGTAAAAATGCATGGATCGTTCAGGCAGCAGGGCCGACTGTGATCCCAGGAAGGAATAGGCCGCATCCGCAAAATCACGCAGGGATGTGTTTGAAAAGCGTGACCATTCCGCAGCCAGAAAATGATCATAGAAAATATCCACGATCACCGGAGCATATTTGTGATAGGGCTCGCGCAAGCGTTCTTTGCTTTGCTGAACAACCGGATGCTTGTCGGTAAACGCATCGATGGCATGATGCAGGCGGAGGCCTTTCTGAATCTCCCCGCTATAAGCCGGCTTCATGGCTGCAGTCACCGAGTCGGCCATGAAATTGCCGAGCATAATTTCTCCGGGAGGGCCGGAGAGGAAGAGATGGGCGAGGAAATTCATGCTTTCATGTGGTCGTTTATTTTTGAGATTCAGGGGTAGTCTACATTCCTTTTTCAATAAAATCAATCAGATCGAGCTGAATAAGCTCCCAGTATTTTCCTCTCAGGCAGTCAGGATCAAAATCATAATTGGCTTTGCTGAAGTCACGGAGCTTCTTTGTTATTTCTGCTGTATCATGAGTATCCGGATAACGCTTTTCATGAAAGGCAAGCATCTCTCCCAGGCTATAATCACCGATCAGTTCATGAATGTCCCAAAAATCTTTTTTCCGTCCGTTTCTGGAAATCACATCCAGTTTCATCGCGATGATTTCTTCTGTTGAAGCCAGGCGCAGTCCTCTTTTTTTTAGAGCAGGCCAGACAAACGGATCAGTCGTATAATAGACATCCAGCTTGATCAGGTTGTCTTTATCATGTCCCAGATAATAAGACCTTCCCATTCCTTCAATCGCATGCTCCGATGATTCTACGCAGGAGAATGAAGATCGGAGGTATGCATCAATGGTTTTAAAATTAACGGATCCGTAAGCTGCATCCGTAAACAAATCAATGTCCACGGATTGCCGGTGACCTCTCAGAAGGCTGAGGCCGGTGCCACCGACCAATCGAAAGCCTGCAAATTCAGAGGCGGCCATCAGCTGCCGGAGAATTGAAAGGAGCAAAGGACTTACGGTATTGTAATGCAATTTTTCAGCCATCCTTTTTCAAAATAGTGTTCACGGTTTCTTTGCCATAAAAGCGGATGATTTCTTTTCTTTCTTCCTCATTGCCCCGCTCGAACACTCTCTGTATGACGGCAGGCTTATGCTTTTCCCAGTCAATTTTATTAATCGTGGTATCCCAGAAGAGCACCCGTCTCAGTATTTTCAAATCAGGAGTGTTGACAGGCTCCTTCTTTTTTTCTTTGGCTATGTCATGATATACCTGAAGAATCATAAAGTATCCTTCCTCAATCTCCAGTGCATGTTCAATTTTTAAGGCGAGACTGGTATTCATTTTCCTTTTTCCCTTGGTGATGGAAACAAGGGTTTGCGGAAATTCATTGACCGAAAGGGCAAAACGGCTCTTGCCAAGCTTGCGTCGCTTCAGCTCGCGTTCGAGTATGATTCCGGGATGTATTCCCTTGATGAATGAGATTTCGGGTTGCATTTGTATAAATGTAAGCAAAATTGTTTACATTTTTAAATGCAAATTTTAAATATTAGCAAAACATTGATGTTCAGTAAATTATAAGACAGCACTGACAAATATTTAGGAATGACAGAAAAGTAAGTGTCAGGGCTTTGTTCAGGTTCATGACGAAGATTTTCAGGGTGATTTCAACCCAGCCAATTTCATAAATCAACCGCTAAATAAATATATATAATATAAAAATATACTATCTTTCAAATATAATCACCTTTAATTCATAAGCATTCATGAGCACAAGCCAAAGAAGCATCCTGACATTATTATGCATTTTTTTCAGTCTCACCGCTGTTTTTGCACAGGGAGGAAGTGCACAGCTTAATACCAATGATGTCAGAGCGCGGATCAATTCGGGAGGCGATCTCTTCTGGGATTTCGCCAACTCACAGTATGAAGTACCTCTGGGCGGCGGAGTTTATTCCATCTTCGCCGGAAACCTCTGGATCGGCGGGATGGATACCGCAGGCTTGCTTCATCTGGCTGCGCAGACTTACCGACAAGTCGGTACCGATTTTTTTCAGGGACCTATGATGAAACCCGGCGCATACTCAGCAGTAACAGACAGTAAATGGAGCCAGGTATGGCTGGTCACGCAGCGCGAAATCAGCAATTTCATTGGAAGCGGCTTTACAAGCATCCCGCCCGACATAGCCAACTGGCCCGGAAACGGCGATACCACCCTGGGACAAATGCATCAGATGGCTCCTTTTGTGGATGCGAACGGGGATGGCATTTACACGCCTTCCGCAGGCGACTATCCGGATATACAAGGCGATCAGGCTATTTTCTTTGTTTACAACGACGACCGCAATACCCATACCGAATCGCAAGGTGCCAAGCTTGGTGTTGAAATTCACGGCCTGGCTTATGCATATTCTTCCTCTGCGTCCTATATCAACAACACTGTTTTTACGAAGTACAAAATTTTCAACCGCTCGAAAAACACATATCACAAACTGATCATTGCCAACTGGACAGATACCGACATCGGAAAATACGATGACGATTACGTGGGTTGTGATGTGGCCCGCAGTGCCTTTTACGGATATAACGGCGCCACCTGCGACGGAACAGGTGTTTCCGGTCAATATGGGTGCCACCCTCCGGCGCAGGCAACGGTAATGCTTCAGGGACCTCTGGCCGATGCCAATGATGGGATCGACAACAATCACAACGGGGTGACTGATGAACCCGGCGAAAGGTGGACCATGGCCACATGCCTCTACTACGATAACTCAACGGATGTGATGAAAGGAAATCCTTCAGGCGCCGCCAATTATTATAATTACATGCAGTCGGTATGGAGGACCGGTGTGCCTTTGTCTTATGATGGTAAAGGAGGTACCACCGGCTCAACACCTTGTGACTATATGTTTCCCGGATCATCTGATTCATCTGGCTGGGGAACAGCGCATACACATCAGGCGGCCTGGTCGGAAGTGACGGCAAACAACACACCCGGTGACCGGAGAGGACTCGGCGCCTTTGGCGGCATCACATTCAAACCAGGCGATGCCGTCTGTCTCGATTTTGCTTATGTATGGGCGCGAACAGCGACCGGAAATAATTTTGCCAGTCTGAATGATATGCAAACAGCCATCGATTCGGTCAGGAGTATTTTTGTGAGACAAAACATGGGCCGCTGCATGCCCGCCGATCTGTCAACCGGAATTGCGGAGATCCCTGCAACTCCTGCTTTTTCCCTGTATCCCAATCCAGCCACTGAAATACTGAACCTGAGTTTTGGAACGGAGGTGCAGAAAGGTATGGTGGAAATTTGCGATATCAGCGGCAGAGTCATTCTTTCCCTCAATCTCCATGCTTCCGCTGTGCAGGTATCCGTACAGCCCCTCGCCAAAGGAATCTATTTTGTTCGCTTTTCGGATGGGAAAAACAACAGTGTCAGAAAGTTTGTGAAGGAATAGCTGTGTCTGTTTGCGCCGCTTCCTTGAATTTATGAAGAATGAAAAAGCACAACCCCGGATTGAAATACCTCGCTATTATTATGATGTTCTTATGTTCTAAAACGAACGCGCAAACATTTAAAAAATTTCTGAGAAAAGATTCAACCGCACAAAACACCTTCCTGACCGGAAGCCTGAACTTCATGTACACCATCAATGGCAAGGTTATTCAAGGTGGACGGGGTACTTGTTTTAGTGCTGGGATTAACCTGGCAAGATTGTTCAGCAAGAAAATTGTTTTGGGGTTTGTTGTAGATATGAAAATTGAAAAAGGCTTTTGGCCATCACAGTTTTCAAATACATATCAATCGGATTTCAACAAAGCTTTCAAGGTCCGGTCTCTGATCCCTTCTGATTCTTCCAAAGCAAACTTGATATATGAACTGGTGAATGGGAAGAATGATCCCAATGCCTCCTATTCCTCAGCTGTTACCCTGCAAGGCAGTGCATTCATACAATATGGAATCATGTATTCGCCTTATCCGCAGAAGTACGGTGGTGTTCTTGTGAAAATTCAAAGAGGCTCCTATACTTTCCCGGTTCATGGGATTTATGGAGATGCCAAAATCAAGGCTCAGGATGCAGACTTCGCCCACATTAACTTGCCAACACAATTCAGAGCGGAACTGTCTTTCAAACCATTGCTCCTTTTGCGCAGTTCTGCTTCAGATCACCTGAAGCCCTCAAAGCTTAGGTTCCTGAACTACCTGGTCATGAGCATTTATTACGAACGCTTGTCTTTTCAGGATGCCGATATCGAGAAATTCAAATTCAACGAGTTTCTGGCACCCTGGTTCATTAGTAAGTATGCAATAGATGAACACTTTGGTGTTAAACTGAGCCTCGGTTTGTATTAGATACTAGTCAAGAGTTTTCCCCATCTCTATTCATTTCCTGGTACTCACTCTTCAGATTCACTCCGATTTATTTCAGGGTAATCAGCGCCAATTTGACTTTGCCGACTTCCTGCGATAAATCCCTTATGAATTAATTTTAGATTATCTGGAGCTAAATATTATTTTTAAAAATAATATTTACTGATTGCTTTCTCTTTTACAAAAGCATAGACTTGCTATCGCAAAATGCGATAGCAAACACACATGCCTTATGAATAAAGAAATAAGTCTCTCCAGAAAAGAAATTGAAGAAAAAATATATTTGATCCGTGGATATAAAGTTATGCTTGATTCTGATCTGGCAGGCCTCTATCAGGTACAAACCTTCCGACTGAATGAGCAAATAAAACGAAATGAAGCCAGGTTCCCGGCCGATTTTATGTTTCAGTTGACCGGTAAGGAATGGGAGAACTTGAAATCGCAAAATGCGATTTCAAGTTCCTGGGGTGGACGGAGAACCCTGCCAAATGTTTTTACCGAATACGGTGTATTGATGCTTTCCAGCGTATTGAATAGTGACCGTGCGGTTCAGGTTAATATTCAAATTATGCGCATTTATGCCAGGTTGAGAGAAATGATAGTGTCGAATAAGGATATTCTTCTGAAACTGGAACAGATGGAGAAAAATGTAATACGTCATGACGCAGAAATAGAATTGATATTCAGATATTTGAAAGAATTACTTGATCCCGCTCAACCGCCCCGAAAGAAGATTGGATTCAAAAGTAAAATCGAATAGATCAATTTCGGGTTTTAACCTTTATGATGCTGTTTCGACATTCGACATTCAGCATTCCCGGCCTGAGGTTGGGCAAGAACATTCATTTCATTAATTAACCGCGGGCCCTTCACCAGGAATTGCCCACATGAGGTAGAGTGAGAGCGGAGTGTGAGTGGGGAGGACTTTTGAGTCAAACCGATCCTCTCTGTCTTTTCCCCGTTCTCACTCTCCCCACTCTCCGCACTCACTCTCCACACTCACACTGTATTACTGCACTGTAATCACCACCGAATTCAGCTTCGCCGACTTCCCATCCGCACCCATGGCTTTGATATTTGTAAAAATAACCTGCTGACCGGGAGATACCTTTTTCAAAATGTTCTGGCACTCGGTGTTGAGCAGTGATCCGGTGCATGAGCTGGTATGCCAAAGCCCGTTTGAATTTTGAGTCAGCATGTCATAAGAAGTGACTTTCGCTTCTGCCTTGAAATCAAACTTATCGTAGAAGCAAAACACATTGGCCAGCGTCGTCAGTTCACTTCTCCGCATCTTGCCATCACTTGTGAGGCTTCCCAGACGTGCGGTGGGAGTGGGGAGGTCCTTCACGCGAAACTCGATCTCTCCCATCGATCGCTGCTCCCCGTTTTCAAGCTCCGCCATCACCTGCACCTTCGAGAGGCCTGCCTTGGCTTCCACCACATCAAACTTGCCTTGGCCACGGGCGACAAGCCTGCCATTGGTGATACGTACCTTTAGCTTTTCGGCCGGGATACCGGGAACGGATACAGAGATCGGGTTGATCAGTCCCGCATACATCACATTCATCTTTTCGGCGGAAACAGTCAGTGCCGGCTTCGCCACGATGTACTCGCTCTCGTAAGGATACTCGAAGATCTTGCCTTTCGGACTCCGCATGCGGATAATGCCTTTCATGGTTTTGATGCCTTCCGAGCTTGCCGCGGCAATGTATTTGCCCATGCCCTTGCTCACCGGCACCGAATCAACAGCGCCTTTGAACTGATGCGTCAGCGGATCATAATCGCCCGACATCACCTCCGTCTTGAGTGTTTTATTGAAAGCGGCAATGAACACATCTGCCTTGTATTTTTCACCCAGCAATACATAATTGCTTTCCGACACCACCTTGGCGGCAACAGTATCAAAAGGAATGGTCTCACCACTGCTCCGGGCCAGCAAATGCTCCACTACCTGCGACTCGGCATCCTTGGCATCGGTTTCAAATTTGGTGAGTATGGTGACCGCCGCAGCAAGAGGAGTGTTGTAGAAATTATTGAGCTCCCAGTTTTTGGAGCTTTCATCATCGGTACGCACCGGATCTTTCGTGTCGATGCTGATCGTGATGTTCTTCCGGTCTTCCTCATCGAGCAGACTGAGCATTTGCGCCCGAAACACATTGAGCTTGTTCTTGAGCTCCCGTGCAATACCGGTGGAGCCATCCTCCGTATGACCGATCATGATATCGGTGGGGATATTCATATTGTCTTTCCCTTCCACCAGCCCGAGGTGTATGGTATCTTCTTCCTTTTTCTTAAAGCCTTCGGTTTCGCGGATGAGTCTTTTCTTAAGGCTCACCAGGTACCGGCTCATCTCTTCGGTCATGCTTCTGGCCTGCTGGGCCCTGGCATAATTTTCAGCCACGCGTTTGGGATCATACAGCTTGAGCCGGTCGAACTCGGCATAGAGCTGGGAGGTATTGTGAGAAAAACTTTTGCCGGTTGTTTCCAGTCCGGTATTCACCACCACAAATGAGTTGAGTATCTCTTTCGATACATTGAGAGCCAGGAGTGCGGTGAGTACAAGGTACATCATGCCAATCATTTTCTGGCGGGGTGGAAGCTTTGCGGAGGCCATGGGCGGTAGGTTTTGGTTTTGGGGTCATAATGCGGAGAGGGAGGGAAAAGATACAGGGGAGGGAGGAAAAAATAAAGAAATGTTCAATAATCAATGCTTAATGTTCAATTCTCAAGTTAAAAAAAAAGGAATATCGAATATCGAACGCCGAATATCGAATGTTGAAGTGTGGGGTTGGGAAAAATATTCAATAATCAATGCTCAATGTTCAATTCTCAAGTTGAAACAATAGGAATATCGAATATCGAACGCCGAATATCGAATGTCGAAGTGTGGGGTTGAAAAAAATATTCAATAATCAATGCTCAATGTTCAATTCTCAAGTTGAAAAAATAGGAATATCGAATATCGAACGCCGAATATCGAATGTCGAAGTGTGGGGTTGAAAAAAATATTCAATAATCAATCATTGTTGTCCGACTAAAATTTAAGATGAATTAAATTAGAACGCAATAATTGCAAAAAAATAAGGGAGAGTTCCTGCAAGCAGGTTCTCTCCCTTTTTAGTTAGGTTTGAGTTGCGACACTTAAACATAACTATGAATAAAGATAAAAAATTTGTCGGACAGCCGGTTTTATCGCAAATCTTGTCTACGATCCCATCAGAGATCATTCGATCTGCAACTAAAAAGCATAGTGGCGACAGATACTATAAACGGATTCCGGTTAAAGTCCACTTAACGAGTTTATTGTATGGCGTTTTGAGCTATTGCAATGGCTTAAGGGAGATTTGTGAGGGGATGCTGGCCTGCGAGGGCAAACTGACGCATCTTGGTTTAACAAAATCGCCAGCCCGAAGTACGCTTTCAGACGCTAATACAAAACGAAGCTATCTGGTCTTCGAGACCATTTACTTTGCCCTGATCAAGCATTATATCAGCTTTATCTCGGACAGCCGGCTCAAAGGCTTGAGCATCCGTAATCTAAAAATAATTGACAGCACAACAATAAAGCTCTTCAGCGACATTCTTCGTGGAGCGGGACGTAACCCGGTTGATGGGTCAAGAAAGAAGGGAGGCCTGAAGGTTCATGCCATGATGGACGCATTCAGTGGCATTGCCGAATATGTACGAATGACAGCAGCAAAAGTCAATGACAGGACGTTTCCTCACTACCTTAAACTACCATCAAAAAGCTGGATTGTTTTTGATAAAGGTTATGACAACTACAATCTCTTTGCGAAATGGAGTGGTCAAAAGGTCTGGTTTGTAACCCGCATGAAAAGCAATGCCCTTTTCCATGTTACAAAGGTGCTCTCCGATAAGACAAAAAGAAAGAATAGCAAAGGAGTGTTAAAAGAACAATACATCTCTATTGCCCTTAAGAATGAACAAAAACATGAACGCCTCCAACTCAGAAGGATCATTTTTAAAGCAGAAGATGGGAACCACTATGTGTTCATAACCAACAACTTTACCTTACCTGCAGAGCAAATCGCCCTGATCTACAAGAACAGGTGGATGATTGAGCTTTTGTTTAAACAAATCAAGCAGAATTTCCCTCTGAGGTATTTTTGGGGTGAGAGCGAAAATGCCATCAAAACGCAGGTTTACAGTGTGCTAATCGCTCAGTTACTAATGGTGGTGATCCGTAGAAAGGCTCAAACCAAGAAGTCATTTGCAAATATGATTACAGTAATAAGGTTGCATCTAATGAGTTATGTAGAACTACTGGCATTTATCAAAGACACTTACAAAGCCTGGAGAAAGCAAAATACTCCGGATTTATTTGCAGGATAAAATGACCAACTACCCCCATTTTTAGATGTTGAAAATATTGGCCGAATAGCATAGTGGCATTGGCATGCACGGCTTTTTGGCTATTCTTTAGTCGGACAACAATGATAATCAATGCTCAATGTTCAATTCTCAAGTTGAAAAAATAGGAATATCGAATATCGAACGCCGAATATCGAATGTCGAAGTGTGGG
>DASYGQ010000014.1:0-12505 GCA_035999585.1 Bacteroidia bacterium
AAACCAACAGTTGACGAATGTGTAAATCATTGAGTCGCCCTTCTCCAACGCCACTGAGATAGATGACACGGTCTTTGTTTTGTGCAAATAAAGGATCCGCAGCCAGCGCGGGCTGAAACAAGAGTACGTCACTCAATGCAATAGAACTGCGCTCGAAATCAAAGCGGAGGCCGAGATTAGCCGTGTTGCTGATTTCAGCGAGCGATTTAAATTTCAGGCTCACGTATTTGCTTATGGAACTCCTGTTCGTTTCCACATGAAGGTCAGCAAGTTCAGCATGTATCGAATCATAACTGAACCGTGTGCTAAGTTGGGTGACGACCAATCCGCTTTTCTCATTCATTTTCAAGCTTACAAGCTCGCCTTTCAGAGAAGCGGAATTCAAATGAATTTCTTCCGCTTTCATCGCCATGTCACTCACCTGAAGGTGGTGAAAATCCATTCCTGTTTTTATTTTTTGCTTGTTTTCGTCATCAAAAGAAAAAGAATTCCCATCCAGATTAACCGAATGGAGAACCAGATCAAATCCGGAAGAGTTGCCCGAGGCCCCCTTTGATTGGGCGACTTCTTTTCCGGCAATTGCATCCTGACGGTAGTTTATTTTTGACTGAACAAGGCTGATCTTTTCAATTTCGAATTGCGTTTTGTTCAGGTCTGCCTTTTTAATGTTCATGACCAGTTCTCCAAGGCTGGCATCCACATTCTGTCCATTGATTCTATTTGCATACAATCCCTTTATATCCGACAGCTCCAGCTTATCGAGCCCGATGTCCCAGGCTGAAGAGCTGTGTTCTGTTGCCGCTTTCGTTTTATGAGCAAGAATCAGAAGTGACACATCCGAGTGCTCAAGATGCAGCAGACTCAAATGGATGCGCTGTTTGACAAGGTCAAAATCTTTGAATTCCGCTTTCATACTGCCAAGGTTGACATGGGTATTCATACCTGTCAGGCTATCGTTGTAAGTGAGGTAGATATTTTTAAGGTTCAGATCTCCAATGGAAATGATCCAGGGCGTGGAAGGCTTTTTATCCGGAGGATTAAGGTCCACCTTTTTTCCGGAGGCAAAGGCGTGGATAATATAATCGAAGTTGAATGCGGAATCGGGTAACAGCCTGCTGACGTGAGCGCTCAAACTATTGATTGAAACGGAGCTAACCTGTATCTTATGCGACATCAGGGCCGGAAGATTCACGTCTATTTTCAGTTCTCCCAGATAAAGGAGCGTATCTTTCTTCCGGTCTTCGATATAGAGTCCCTTCAGCCGGATGGCTTTTGGAAATGCAATATCAATGCTTTCGAGAGTGACCTTGCTTTTTATTTTTCCAGAAAGATAAACCGTGGCCTTGAACGTCAGGTATTTCTGAACCTGATGAAACTGCAAGGCAATCACTGCAATTATTACGATCGCAATTGGAATACCAATAATCCAAAGAAAAACTTTGAAAATGGTTTTAATGATTCTTCTTCCGGCAGGTTTTGACTCCTCGGGACTTGTCTCTTTCTTATTCATATCATGCAAACCTGCCACACGCAGATTTGTAGGTAAAATAGCCTTTTTTGACCTAAATACAGGTTTAAATTCGGTGAAAGAGGAAATTCTCCCGGTCAGGTGACGGCGCTAAGCAAGCAGCAATGTGCCGGCTCAAGCCATAAGAGGGAAATAAAAACAGGGAAAATGATCGCCTTCCTGAGCAAAATCCCGTTGGTGGAAGAACCACATTACTTAGTATTTCCTATATTTGATTCAAGCTCCAGACTCAGATCCTTTTTTTAACAATCATTCATCAGACAAGGCTTAAAATCCTGCACATGAAATCAAAAATTATTTCCAGTTTATACATGTTATTTGTGTGTGTTTCCCTGCTTCATGCTCAAGGGGCCATTACTCCTGTAACCAGTTTCGGAACCAATCCGGGCCAGCTCAATATGTATACATATGTTCCCGCCGGAATAAGCGGACCTGCACCCCTCGTTGTTGCCATGCATGGCTGTACACAAAATGCAGCCACCTATTCAGCACAAACCGGATGGAACAAGCTGGCCAACCTCCACAAATTTTATGTAGTGTATCCCGAACAGGTCAGCGGCAACAACAGCAGCAACTGCTTCAATTGGTTTGATACAACCGACATCAACAAAGGTGTCGGAGAAGCTTTATCAGTGAAACAAATGGTTGATTACATGAAACTGAATTACAACATCAATGCTTCACAGGTTTATGTAACCGGACTTTCAGCAGGTGCCGGCATGACTACCGTGATGCTTGCAACTTATCCTGATGTGTTCAGCAAAGGGGCCATTATGGCCGGGTTGCCATACAAGGCTGCCACATCCAGTCTGAATGCCTATTCAGCAATGAATGGCAGCGTGACGAAAACACCCGCACAATGGGGCGCACTCGTACGCGCTCAAAACCCAGGTATAAGCGTTTTCCCGAAAGTGGCCATTTTTCATGGCACTTCCGATTTCACTGTAAACATTGCAAATGCAACCGAACTTATCAAACAGTGGACATATTTGAATCATGCTGATCAGACTGCCGATTCGGTCAACAACGCTTTTCAGGGAAATACGAATGTGCAACAGAATATTTATAACGACAGTCTCGGCAACCCTGCTGTTTATTTTTACAAGATCACCAGCATGCCTCATGGCATTGCAGTGGATACAGGAGCTTGTCCGCGGCAAGGCGGTGCAACCGGAACTTATGCTCTTCGTGAGGTTAATTTTCATTCCACTTACTGGGCAGCTGATTTCTTCAGCATAATTCCCGGACCATATTCCATCACAGGTCTCAATGCCGTAGCCAGTGGTGCCAGCAATATAAGTTACAGCGTCCCTCTTCATTCCGGCTCAACCTATTCATGGAACGTACCGAAAGGAGCTTCCATCCTGAGCGGACAGGGCACTAATTCCATTACCGTTAAATTTGGTAATGTCAGCGGATTGGTTGAGGTAACTGAAACGATAACCGGCGGTTGTCCCCAGGACGCTGCAAAACTCTTTGTAACGGTTCAGCTGGCCAGTGGAATTGCAAACCTTCAGGAAGAACAAGGTTCGGTATTTTACAATGCATCTGAAAACAGCCTTCACATCACTGGCACTGAATCTTCAGATATCAGGTCAATTGCTGTTTACAACCTCATGGGTCAGCAACTGAGCCAGACAAGTCTATTGCAGGGCAATACGCTGATGCTCGGCATGGCACTCAAGACAGGCATTTATATTGTTCGCATTGAAACCAGTCATAAGCAATACGTGTGCAAAATCGGGGTATACTGATCTTTTGTTTCCGGCTTAGGGTGTAGGTTGATACAGAATGGAGGACGATGTTCTTTTCAGGAAAGGATTGGGAGTTACGAAGCGAAGGGATATTTCCAGGCCACCTCTTAAACTGCTGGCTGAACGGAGCGATGAAGTATTTAAATCGTAACTCATACCAATTGAATAGTTCGCATATTCCAGCAGAACCATTGCGGCAACAGCATCCTGTGCACGGTAATAAGCACCGGCAGAGATAGCCGCACCTTTTTCAAAACCTGTGTATTTACTGTCTTGTCTGATTTTATAACGGATAAGCGCGCCTGCATACAGCTCCTGAGTGTTTCCCTGCCTGTAATACATAAACCCCGGAGCAAGAGCCAGGCTTGTGGAAGGAATACTGATCAGTGCATTACCATGAAAAACTGCTTTCATGTATAATCTGTCACCATCGTTGTAATAAGAGTACCGGGGCTGATTTGGATGAAAGACGGAAGCGCCCAGGGTAATTTTCAGGTCGTGATTATCGGTTACGTTTTTTGAACCGGATGTATTGTTGTAATTCCACACCACTCCTCCACCCATATCGAGATATGTAAATGCAGCATTTGAAACAGGCTCCAGCGAAGGCATGCCCGGATCATAATTTGAACCATTGAACTGATTGCCCCACTGAAGAGCTCCATACCCGATGCTTCGTTGCGCAAATCCACCCTGCAGGCCTGCTCCTAATGTATTGTATTCATCCAGATGTACATGATAAGCCGCGGAGAGATTGGCTTGCGTCAAACCTATGCGGGCATCGCCTGACCTGTCGCTGTAAGCATTGATGCCTGCAGCCCAGAATCCTTTTTTGTGTTTCCTGTTTGTCAGACGCATGTCATAGGAAAAGGCATAAGTTGTGTAAGGTGCTCCCACACTCTGCCATTGGTTTTTATAATTCAGAATAGCCTGCAGATCATAGACGGCACCGGTAAGTCCAGGGTTCTGAGTGAGGGGAGACATATAAAACTGTGAAAAATGCACATCCTGGGCTCTCACCTGCACCATCAGAAAAATTCCCGTCATCATAAAAAGAATCTGACGCATCCTTGTTTTTGTTTTTGTGTTCATTTTAATCAAAATCATATCTGACAAATTAATCTCACTTAACGAATCAGACTTATGTTTCCCTTCCTGGTGATTGTTTCTCCTGTAACCAATGTTGCTTTCAGGTAATAGGCAAACGAAGCTGTATTGAGTGGCTGGCCTCTGAAAATACCATCCCAGCATTGTTTCTGGTCAGTTGTCTCGAATACTTTTTCTCCCCAGCGGTCATACACTGCGAAATACAAAGTTTGAATACACCTTCCTAAAACACAGTGGTAATCATTTTCTCCATCTCCGTTCGGTGAAAAGGCATTAGGCACAAAAATCTCGCCGCATTCAAAATCAATTGTAACTGTTACGCTGGCTGAAGCTGAGCATCCTGCCTGGTTAGTAACCAGCAAAACATACGTTGTTGTTGCAGTGGGACTAGCTGATGGATTTGCACAGGTGGTGCAACTCAGTCCGGCTGAAGGACTCCAGTTGTAAATTCCCGTTCCGCTTCCTGCCAGGGTGGTGGAGCTTCCATATCCGATGGTAATGGCGGAACCCGCGGAAACAACAGGAATACTGTCGGCTACAACATTAACCGCACTCGTTTTTGAACAGCCGTTTGCATCGGTGACGTTACAGGTATATGTTCCGCTGGTTAATCCGCCTGCGGAGGCTGCATTTCCTCCTGAGGGAGACCAGGAATAAGTGTACGGAATCGTTCCGCCGCCGGCCAATGCTATTGCAGTTCCGTTTGTAAGCCCGCAGGCATGGACCGATGTGGCGCTATCGGCAAGCGCTGTTGGCTGAGTAATGGTCACCGCCTGCTTCACTACACATCCGCTTGAATCTCTGACAGTAAGTGTGTAAGTTCCGCTGGAGAGGCCAGAGGCATTCCCAGTGGTTTGCGGAGGTGTGGTGTTCCAGGAATATGTGAGGGGAGAAACGCCACCGCTTACAATGACAGAAGCTGAACCGGTTGCATTGCCATTGCAAGCCACATTGGTTTGTGCCGCGAGAGTCAATGAAGGCATGTTGTTGTTATTGACCACTATTGTGGATGCCTGGGTGCAATGACTTGCATTGGTTACAACTACAGTGTAAGTTCCGGCAGCAAGGCCGTTGGCGGTTTGAGTCGTAGTTCCGTTGCTCCAGCTGTAAGTCCATGGCGAAAGACCGTTGCTGACTGAAGCGGTGGCGGAACCGTTACTGTTGCCACAGCTTGCATTCGAAGAGGTCATATTAAGTATAGGCGAAGGATTAACCTGCACAGAAACATTCGCGGTAGCTGTGCAGCCATGCGTATCGGTCACGGTTACGGTATAGGAAGCTGTGGAAGAAGGCGAAACGCTAAGCACCGCGCCGGTGGATCCGTTGCTCCAGCTATATGTGCTTGCTCCGGAAGCAGTGAGTGTTGTTGCCGTTCCGTTGCAAATAGTATCCTTACCACTAATGGAAGCAACCGGATTCGGATTTACTGTAGCTATTACGGTGTCAGTCCGGCTGCAGCCGCTGCCGTTTGTGTATGAATAAACAAGCATATTCGAACCAGCTGAGGCTGCAGAAGGTGTAAACACACCCGAAGCATTGACACCCGTGCCGGTCCAGCTGCCACCTGAAGGTAAGGGGCTCAACGTAATGGCTGATCCGTTTTTACAAGCTGAAAAGTCGGTGCCGGCATTCACGGCCGGGCTTGGGTTAACAGTTGTAACAATTGCATTGCTTGGGGCGCTTGGGCAGCCGTTGGTGCCTACTACCGTGATGCTGTTTCCCGGGGCAAGTGCGGTGGTGGTAAAAGTGTTGGATGCTCCGTTCTGTGCGGAGGCCGCATTGTTGTAAAATTGATAATTCGAAAAACCTGCCGGAGATGCTGTGAATGTGACTGATTGTCCGGCACAAATTGTATTACCTGCAGCTGAGCTGGTCAGTGTAACGACAGGCACCGGGTTAATAGTTGGCTTTATTTCGGCACTCGGGTTTGTGAAGCAGGTGCCGGCGAGAGCAACTACTTTCACACTGTCGCCCGCATGCAGGCCTGAACTTGAAAACACATTACTCACGCCACTCTGAACAGCCACTCCGTTTACATAAAACTGATATCCGGCATACGAGGCCGGGCTTGCTGTAAACGTGATGGCTGTGCCCTGGCAAGCCACCATGGGCGATGCGGAAAGCGTAACATTGGAAGCACTGGGATTGACGGTCACCTTTGTTGAATCAACTACCCGACCGCAGCAGGGTGTGCTTACATACAGATGTATGTAATACGTACCTGCCTGAGTGAAATAAATATTACCGGCTGTTTGCATGGAGCCGCCTTGAACCGTGTCGGGATTTGCGGTCGTGCCAAATACCCACTGGTAATAACTGCCGGCCATCGTTGTTGAAAAAGAGCTCGGACAACCCAGCGTTACAGTTGGGTTGGCAGGAGTTATTCCCGCTGCCACAGGTCCATTCTGAAACAGATTGATATAATCCGTAAAGTTCAGGCCACCTTGTGTGATTGTTTTCCTTCCCTGAGTCGAATAATAAACAGAAAAAGGGCCGCTACCATTGGCTGTTGCCGGTGTGGCACCTGCGCCAAAGTTCCAGGCTCCTGCTGTAGCGGAGGAAAATACCACTTCGGAATTGGTACATCCATGGTTTGTAACACTGATAACAGGAGGATTGCCCGGCACACCTGCAATGCCCATATTGCTAACCGGCGTGCCCCCGTTTTCGCTTAAGGCCATGCTCATTCCGTTTGCACCGGCACCACCGATGCCACCACTTCCGCCAGAGCCGCCGTTTCCGCCGGCACCACCGTAGCTATTGCTGCATGGGCCTGCCAGTCCACCGGCACCGCCTGCTCCTCCTCCACCGCCGTTACCACCCGCACCGCCGCTGCCACCCACACCCGCTGCTCCCGGATTCAGTAAGCAATCCTGAATGATGCCTGCAGCACCATTATTATACAAGAAAACGGCAAAAGAGCTTCCGCCGCCGCCGCCACCTGTTCCGCCTGTTCCGGCAGCTCCACCACCACCGCCACCACCACCGCTGCCACCAACGTCATCCGCTCCGTTTTTCTGGCGGCCACCGCCACCGCCGCCACCACCGCCGCCACAACCATCTGTACCGGTCGCTCCATTCCCTCCGGTTGTTCCCGGAACAAAGAAACCACCGGCGATAGCACCTGCTCCTCCTGTAGTACCAGGTACCCCGGGAGTGCCTGACGTGCCTGGAGAACCTACGCTGCCGGGTGTTTCACTGCCGCAGGAAGGATCACCAAAAGCACATCCGAGCGAACAACCAGGTCCGCTTCCGGTGGCTCCTCCGGGTCCGCCGCATGCGGCCGGGAGTCCGGCTGTACCCGGGCTGTTGCCGCTGGGATCCCATTTTCCTGTATTTGCACCGGCTCCGCCATTGTTTCCACCGGCACCTGCTCCTCCAGCCCCTCCGGGCATGACTATTTCATTTGGATTCCCTGCCACACCGCGTGTCCCTGTATCGCCTGGAATCCCAGGCAGGCCGGGTTGACCGGGAATACCCAAAGATCCGCTTCCGGTATTGATGGTACAACGGGTGACATGATAAGCTGAACAACCCGACAGGTAAATGCCATATACTGAAACACCGTTCCGAGGAGCATTGGCAACCTGTATTGTGATGTCCTGAAGGCGAAAATTTGCAACTCCACTACCTGAAAGACCGATCAGTGCATTGTTGGCTGTAAGCATATTGCTGCTGTCGCGACTGATAATGCTTTGCGAGTTGTTGCTTTTTACCCATGTGGCAGCATTAAAGCCCCCTTCGAGAGTGACATTACCGGGTATAATCAGTGTAGTTGAGATGGGATAAGTGCCTGTAGCAAGCCATACCTGATTAGCTCCCGGGGTCACAAGGCTCAATCCATAGCTCAGACTTGCCGGGGTTGCCCGTGTACCGGCCACACCACTTGTGGCACCACCCGGAGTTACATAGACAATACCGCATTCCTGGGCGTTAAGCGCAGTAATGAAGCTCAGAATCAGGAAAAGGGAAAAAAGACAACTTCGACGTATCAGGTTCAGATTCATTCGTATGGGTCTAAATGACAGTCCAATGCCATGGCAAGGACAAGGGTCATATACAATAAGAGATTCAGGATTTGAACCAAGATAGGTAATTATTCTAAATCAGGCCTTTTTTATTTTAAAAAACCCAGGGCAATGACGCTGACTCCCTTTTGCTAATTGGGATACAGCCGGAAGCAACCGACTGAAAATAAATATTTTCAGATCTTTCTTTCCACCTTTTCAAAGGCTTTTCTCGGCGGCACGGTTAAAATGAGTACCTTTACACAAATGCTGCTTCCTCAATTCTGTGCCGGTAGTGTTTTAACAGGATTACTAACACTACACCATGAGACAACTCAAAATCAGTCAATCCATTACGAGCCGTGACAGTGCGTCCCTCGACAAATACCTCAGTGAAATTGCGAAACACAGCCTGATCTCAGCCGAAGAAGAAGTTATCTTAACCGTAAAGATCCGTGAAGGAGACCAGGAAGCCCTGGAAAAACTTACCGTTGCTAACCTTCGATTCGTTGTATCGGTTGCCAAGCAATACCAGAATCACGGCCTCAGCCTTGCCGATCTGATCAATGAAGGAAATCTGGGCCTTATCAAAGCCGCAAAACGCTTTGATGAAACACGCGGTTTCAAATTCATCTCTTATGCAGTGTGGTGGATCCGTCAGTCGATCATGCAGGCCATTGCCGAGCAATCACGTATCATTCGTTTGCCGCTCAACAAAATCGGCGACCTTAATAAAATCAAGAAAGCTGTTGTAGGCCTTGAGCAAAAGCTTGAGCGCGAAGCCAGCGCAAGTGAAATTGCCGATGAGCTCGATATGTCGGAAGCAGAAGTAAAAAACACACAGGGCATCTCCAACCGTCACGTATCTACTGACGCACCATTTCTGAATACCGAAGGCATGGGCCTTATGGATGTGTTATACAATCCGGACGACCCACAACCCGATAACGATCTGATGGCCTCTTCCCTCAGCACCGAAATCAAGCGGGCACTTTCTTCACTCACCGAGCGCGAAAGCGATATTGTTACATTGTTCTATGGGATTGGTTTCAATCATAGCTTCACACTTGAAGAAATCGGTGAGAAGTATGACCTCACACGTGAGCGTGTCCGTCAGATCAAGGAAAAGGCTATACGCCGTCTCCGTAACACATCACGTAGCAAAACCCTGCGTACCTATCTCGGATAATATTTACCACTGCATTAAAAAACCCTCTCCCGAAACCGGAAGAGGGTTTTTTCTTTGAAAAATTTCATCTTCTCTATTCAATTACTACCAGCTTCGATTGATTTTCATTTCCACAGCTCACCCGAAGAAAGTAAACCCCTTTCGAAAGATCACTTACCGAATAACTTTGTACAAAATTTCCGGCAGGAACAATACTGTGCTCAAGCATACGGGTCTCCCGCCCATCAAGCGACACCAGGCTTGCAGTCATGTCGTTTGCAGCAGGTACCAGCATGGAAAGCGTGATTTTCTCTCTTGCAGGCACTGGAAAAGCGCTTAAATGAAGTGCCTGATCAGATTTCCCTGCAATGCCGGTTACCATGGGCGTCAATTGCCTTTTGATTGTATATACATTGTCAGGTGCGTCTGATTGGCCATTGTTGTTAGTTGCATTAGCTGCCAGGTACACATTCACGATTCCCGATGCAGGAGCAGTCCAGTCAAATATGAAACTGCACGTGTTCGCGTTCAACCCTCCATTGGAACTATGCGTAACAGAAAGTCGTCCCGATCCGTAAGCCTGCCATATACGGGTATTGACTGCATCCGTCACAGTAACAGTACCGGCGGTATTGTTAATATGGCCATCTGTGTTGCCGCTGTTATCCAGGATTTCACAACCAAAACCAAAATGCGCCTTACCTGCTTCGGCAACGGTAACGGTCATGTGGTAAACCTGACTCGGCACATAATTATTATTCGTCATTGCAGGCACAGAGCTCAGTGTTACTGTTCCCGGACCTCCGTTGTCTGGCAGTCCGCCCGTAGTTCCGTTTCCGTTGCCAGAACCATGGCACGTACTTCTTGAGCAGGTTCCCATTTCTCCCGGGCTTCCAACGGAACTCGCCTGACCCTGAGCACTGGCCGTGCTATCTCCCGCACCGGAATTAAACGCACACAAGGGTGCCAAAGCAATAATGCCTAAAGCAATGGGCATTGTGCAGATGAGTTGTCTTGTCTTCATAGGATTAAGGATTTATATAGAAGATGCCGGGACAGGGGGAATGGTTGCATGGAAGGATGAAAATTGTTGTGGTCTCAAACACGGAAAACAGATACCGAAGGTTTAGCTGGTAACAAAAGGGCAGATTTTCTATTTCTTCTTTCGTTTAACAGGGCCCATAATAACAGAGAAAGTAAGAGTGAATCCCCATCCACTTGACAACTTGCGGTAAGCACCGTCTTCCCCACTGGCAGAAAAAGGTCCGCTCAGGTAGCCATAATGATAATCAGCCAGAGCATAGCTATAGGTAGCAGCTATACTGACCCTCCAGGGGGTATCTGCGGAGTCTTTTTGATTTCGCGCGTAATTCAAACCAAGACCTCCTACCAGATACTCAGACGGAGGAATGCGATAACTTTCCTGTCCCCCGGAGTCGTGATTTTCATAGGATACAACCGTGCGTGAGGAATGACGGAATGCCAGTTCCACATTTGGAAACAATTTATACTTTGATAATATATTTGCCCGGGCAACCGCGAACACTGCTGTGCCGCCCGTAAAAACTCCCCAGGAAGGGGCCACATAAAACTCGATTTCCGGACTGGGCTTGTAACCAATACCCACGAATGTAGTGCCCAAACCTGTTTTAACAGCATTGCCAACAAACAACACATAGTATCGCTGCCTGGTTTTGGCTCCGACACTGTCGGTTTTCTCATGAGCGAATGAAACATTCAGCATACTGAGACAAAAGAAAATGGTGATAACAATAGACTTCATTTAAATAAATGAATGACTGGCATCCATAGCCTTTGCATGGGTAAAACTGAAATGCTGATTGAAGTTGAAATTAGAAAATTTATCAACAGCAAGATGTAGACATCAACTATTCGTTCCGGCAATCTCCTCCAGAACTTTGGGCAGTTTCCGAAACAGCTGTTTCTTCCAGCCCATTCCCATGACGAGACTGATAATGACCAATTTCAAGCCTTTGAATCCCGAGTGTTCGAGGAGAAGCCGGGTGCCCTTGCCTTCCGGGATTAGAGTGAAGCGCAGTACCGTGTCGAGTTCGGCAAAGATACCTTTGCCTATTTTATCTGCCTCTTCAGAATGAATGTTGGCACAGGCAAGCACCTTTTCGCCTGTTGCACTGCCGCAATAAGTATAGGCTAATGTTTTTATGGGATCAAGTTCAATTACCTTGCAATGCGTAATGCCATCCCAACCTTTCTGCGGAGCCATGCGGAAAGCAAATTCCTTTCCCAGCTCAGCCTCAAAATCATTTGACATGAACCATCTCCCCAGCAAGGAGGATTCAGTAAGCGCACGCCATACAGCTTGTGGGGAATAAAGGGTGCTGAACGAGATTTTAATTGTCCTTTGCATGATGTGGTACGAAGCTAGTGAATATCTGATTCGGTTAAATTACAATCTTGATATTCCAAATTGGAATATCAAGATTGCATCCCGGCTCTCAGAAGGTACGAAAATAGTTGTTTTATCTTTTTCTCTTCGAAGCTTTAAACCCAATCAATTTGCGCGACTCCTGTTCCTCATTCACCTTCTTCCTTTCTAATAAACTGTCAAGGCATTTAAATACAGCATCAATTTTTTGTGCATGAGAGCTGGTAGTCCTTTTTATTTCCTCAATAGCCTGACGCAATTCACTGTTATCAATAAGCATTTGCCGCATCTGAATGAAAGAGCGCATTATTTCAATATTTACAATAATAGCACGGTCACTCGCAAGAATTCCTGATAACATTGCCACGCCTTGTTCTGTGAAAACATAAGGCAATTTCCGAGTTCCACCCCAACTTGATCTTCCATTTTGGAATATCAAGTTTTCAGATTCTTTTCGCGTCAGTTGAAACATGAAATCGCGCGGAAACCGTTTGCGGTTGCGCTGTACTGCCTTGTTTAAATTTCCTGTGCTTA
>DASYGQ010000015.1:0-6569 GCA_035999585.1 Bacteroidia bacterium
CTTCGGCAGGCTACATTGGAAGTATACGAAATCAGCGGGCGGAAACTTACTACCCTTCAGCTAACAGGCGCACAAACAACTATCGACCTCGATGCATTCAGCCGTGGGTTATACCTGTATACGATTTTTGACGTGACACACAAGCCGCTTTGCAACGGTAAAATAATTGTACAGCACTAAACCTCATGCCATTTGGGATCAGGCACGCAGATAACCTATAAGGTTCTGCGTGCCTGGCCCCTTTCAATATCTTCATGACCCGAATCCTCTTTTTTATTTTAACCTGTTTTGCGCTTAGCTCTCTTTCCGCACAATCGTATGGTGTGTTGAAAGGAACTGTCATTGACGGAACAAATCGGGATGCCCTTGCAGGCGCAACGGTGGTGGACGAGAGAGACAAATCGGTTGGTACAGTGAGTGATGTAAATGGAAATTTCGAATGCAAAATCAAACCAGGTAAGCACCGTTTTATTTGTTCGTATATAGGCATGATGCCTGATACGTTCGGGGTTCTGATTGATTCTGCTGCCATTTCGATTTATAACGTGATACTTCACTCTTCCTCCCGCAACTTGAATATCGTAGTGGTCTCAGCAGGCAAATTCGAACAGAAGCTGGAAGATATTACTGTATCAATGGAGGTCCTGAGACCCGATCTAATCGAACAGAAAAATACCACCAGCATCGACAAAGCCCTCGAACAGGTTCCCGGATTGAATATCCTTGACAGCGAGCCTCAGATCCGGGGAGGAAGCGGGTTCAGCTTCGGCGTGGGGAGTCGCGTTGCAACATTGATCGATGGCATGCCTATTCTTTCAGGCGACGCCGGCAAAACGGAGTGGACCTTTATTCCTATGGAAAATATTGAGCAAGTAGAAGTTATCAAAGGGGCTTCTTCCGTATTATATGGCTCTGCAGCGCTCAGTGGAACCATTAATATCCGGACTGCCGATGCCAAAGACAAACCTATTACAAAGGGCCGCCTTTATGCAGGTGTATACAGCGCACCTTCTGATCCTTCCGCCAAATGGTGGGGCGGCACCGCAGGCTTTTCGGGAGCCAATGCTTTTCACGCTGAACGGATCAAGCAGATTGATTATACAATAGGAATCAACGGAACGTATGATCATAATTACATTGGCCCGAATCAAAAGACCGCGAACAAATACATAACGATCGACTCTTCTATTACGGAGAAAACGGTCGCCCAACGTTCTGCCCGTTTCAACTTCAATTTTAAATGGCGCCCTAAAAAAGTGGAAGGCCTGGCCATCGGTCTCAACGGGAATTTCATGCAATCCCATAATAATTTCTCACTCGTCTGGGGCAACGATTCATCCGGAATTTACAAGTCATACCCCCATACCATGACAATCCAGGACATTACAATGGGATATCTGGATCCCTACGTCACCTATTATACAAAAGGAGGCTTTAAGCATAATTTGCGGGCCCGTTATTTTTATACGCTCAACAATCTGACAAATAACCAGTCGAACCTGAGCAATATGCTTTATGGAGAATACCAGTTTGCAAAGGAACTCAATGCTGTGGAAGGCCTTAATTTTACTGGAGGTGTTGTCATGAACCAGACTTTTGTCAATTCAAAGCTTTACTCTGCGAGCGGATCTCGAAACAATCACCTCGAAAACTGGGCAGCGTATACCCAATTGGATAAGAAGCTCTGGAAAGTATTGAATCTTTCACTCGGTTTCCGTGGCGAATACTTCAGGATCAACGGAACGGAAGATGTGATCAAACCTATTTTCCGGTCGGGATTGAACCTTAAATTAGCGAAGGCTACATTTCTAAGATACTCTTACGGGCAGGGTTACAGGTATCCGACTATCGCCGAGAAATTCATTTTTACCAATGCCGGAGGAATTACCATATACCCAAATCCTCACATACAGCCTGAAACAAGCTGGAACACGGAGGTGGGACTGAAACAAGGTTTTAAAATCGGACATTTTTACGGCTACCTCGACGCGGCTGCTTTCTGGCAGGAATATTCGAATACCATCGAATACATCTACGCGGTGTGGAGGCCTGATTCAGTCGGATTCAAATTCGTCAATACCGGCGATACCCGTGTACGTGGAATTGAGTTATCGTTTATGGGCGAAGGAAAACTTTCGAAGGATATCGCACTTAGCATTTTGGGAGGATATACCTATTGTGTACCACAGAGTATAAACCCATCGTATGTATTTGCAACCGATAACCCTTCGCCGGGAAGTACACCTACCAGACTGAGTTATTCAAGTACCAGTACAGATACAAGTAATAACATCCTGAAATATCGTTTTCAGCACATTGCTAAAATAGATGTGCAATTGAGCTGGAAATCAATTTCAATCGGAGGAAGTGTGAGGTATTACAGTTTCATGCAAAATATTGACAGAGCTTTTTATAACCTTGATCAACCCAATCAACCAGGATCAGGCATAAAAGCCTACCGAATTTTTCATAATCAGGGTGTGACGGTTTATGATGCCCGTATCGGGTGGAAGATTTCACAGCATTATAAAACAGCTCTGGTGGTGAACAATCTGTTTAACCTGGAATACTCACTCCGGCCGCTGAAGATTGAAGCACCTCGTACCATTGCCCTGCAGGTTTCCTGCGAGTTCTGACAAGAGAACCTTGATCGTTTTCTGACCTTGCCATGAAAATGGAAATGATTATGAATTCAGCTTCAGCACGGCCATGAAAGCACTTTGAGGTATCTCCACGCTTCCCACCTGCCTCATGCGTTTTTTCCCTTCCTTCTGCTTTTCTAGAAGTTTTCGTTTACGGGAAATATCGCCTCCATAACACTTTGCGGTAACGTCTTTCCGGAGTGCGGAAATATTTTCTCTGGCTATGATTTTGGCGCCAATGGCTGCCTGTATAGCAATCTGAAACTGTTGACGGGGAATAAGTTCTTTCAGCTTTTCACACATCTTTTTACCGAGATTGAATGCATTGTCGCGGTGAATAAGAGCCGAAAGAGCATCCACCTGCTCAGCGTTGATGAGGATGTCCATCTTCACCAGATCGCTTTCACGGTATTCTGTGGGATGATAATCGAAAGAGGCATAACCTTTGGAAATTGTCTTCAGTCGGTCGTAGAAATCAAACACTACTTCTCCCAATGGCATATCAAAAACCATTTCAACCCGATCAGTTGTCAGGTATGTCTGATTGACGATAATGCCTCGTTTTTCAATCGCAAGTGAAATGATTGAGCCAACGTAATCGCTTTTTGTGATGATACTGGCACGTATATAAGGCTCTTCCACGTGATCGAGCTTATTGACATCCGGCAGTTCTGAGGGGTTATTGACAATGAGCATCTCGCCCTTGCTTGTATAAGCTCTATAAGACACGTTGGGAACCGTTGTAATCACGGTCATATTAAACTCCCGTTCAAGGCGTTCCTGGATAATTTCCATGTGAAGCATACCAAGAAATCCACATCGGAAACCAAAACCAAGTGCAGCTGATGATTCCGGTTCATAGGTGAGGGACGCATCATTGAGCTGCAATTTGTCCATTGATGCCCGCAACTCTTCAAAATCATCGGTATCAACTGGATATATGCCCGCAAACACCATTGGTTTCACGTCTTCAAACCCCTGAATCGCCTTTTCGGCCGGATGGTGAACGGTTGTAATTGTATCCCCTACCTTAACTTCTTTTGCCTCCTTGATTCCTGAAATGATATAACCAACGTTACCCGCACTTACTGAATCTTTTGGCGAAAGAGCAAGTTTCAGAACACCTACCTCATCTGCGCCATACTCATGACCGGTGGCCATGAACTTCACGATATCTCCTTTTTTGATCGTTCCGTTCTTTACTTTAAAATATGCGATAATACCACGGAATGAATTAAATACGGAGTCGAAGACAAGAGCCTGCAAAGGAGCATCCGGATCCCCGGCCGGAGAAGGAACACGTTCAATAATAGCATCCAGTATTTCCTGTATGCCCAGACCGGTTTTCCCGGAAGCATGAATGATTTCTTCTCTGGAACAACCGAGTAGATCCACGATCTGATCCTTCACAACTTCAGGCTCAGCACTTGGCAAATCAATTTTATTCAGGACGGGAATGATTGTCAGGTCATGCTGGACAGCGAGATACAAATTTGAAATGGTCTGAGCCTGTATACCCTGAGCGGCATCTACAATCAACAATGCACCTTCGCAGGAAGCAATGGATCGGGAAACTTCATAAGAAAAATCAACGTGTCCGGGTGTGTCGATGAGATTAAGAACATATTTAGTGCCATGGCGCTCATAATTCATCTGAATAGCATGGCTCTTGATCGTAATTCCTCGTTCTTTTTCAAGATCCATGTCATCCAGCACCTGGTTTTCCATGTCACGACTCGAGATGGTTTTGGTAAATTCCAGAAGCCTGTCGGCCAAGGTGCTTTTACCGTGATCAATGTGGGCTATAATGCAAAAATTGCGGATGTTTTTCATGAAAATGAGTCTACCCTGCTATGGGGACGGCAAAGATACTGTTTTTAGGGAAGATCTGAAGACAAAACCAGGGTTCAGGGCTGGATTACTCTAAACAATTGCCCCTTTCAGGGGACAAAATCCATCACACAATTGACTGTGTATTTTTTATGCGGCTGAATGGAAACCCCGCATTGTTTGAAGTCAGGAGTCAGGATATTTTTCCTGTGGCCCAGGCTCGCCACTTTATCATCAATGAGCAGATCGGTCACTATTAAAAGAGGCTCTGAATTGCCATAATCACAATTTTCCGCTTTTTTCATGTTAAAGCTGGCCGATCTTTGGTCAAAGGTCTTTCCCTTAGATGAAGTATGGCCCATTTTGCCCGACTTCCCCATATCCTGAGCATGTGCCATGGCGATTTGCCATAACTCCTTATTGGGCTGGAGCAGGGGCAATGCCTTGTGATTTTTCAGTTCTTTCAAAAGCGAATGGTAGGATGCGCTTGAGGCTTGATTTAACTTTTCCGCTGCTTCCTTGAGATAATAATTCAAAAATTCATCGGGGTAAGCCCGGGCAAGGTTAAGATAAACGACCACACGTTTTTCATCGTCGCTCAGGTAACCGGCCTCCTTTGCCGTATTGCATATCTCAAGAAGGGCCTTGTCAGGTTGTTGAGCCTGCACAAACAACCTTCCGAACAACAGAAGACAAATAATGGCCTTGGTTCTCATGTAATCTTAAAACGGGTTTCTTGGGATTTTCGTATGGTAAAGAACAAATTTGTAATTATTTGGGCAGACCTTCATACATTTGCTCTGAATAATTCATTTTCATGAAAGTTACAGATCACCTTAAAAACGCAAAGTCGACCCTTTTTTCAATTGAGATTTTGCCCCCTCTCAAAGGGAAGAGTATTCAATCGATTTTTGATTCCATTGACCCTTTGATGGAATTCAAACCCTCCTTCATAGATGTGACGTATCACCGTGAAGAATATCTGTATAAAAAACGAGAGGGTGGCTATCTTGAAAAAGTAAGCATCCGCAAACGTCCGGGAACAGTTGGAATTTGTGCCGCCCTGATGAATAAATACAAAGTGGATGCAATACCCCACATCATATGCGGAGGCTTTTCAATTGAAGAGACTGAAAATGCACTCATTGATCTTCAGTTTCTGGGAATCGATAATGTTTTGGCTTTAAGAGGCGACTCGATAAAAACAGAGCCCACCTTTGTCCCTGAACCCAATGGTCATGCGTATGCCCATGACCTTGTGCGACAGATCGTGCGCATGAACAAAGGACACTATCTGGAAGATGAACTTCGGGAAGTTGCGCCAACTAATTTCTGCATTGGCGTGGCTGGATATCCTGAAAAGCATTTCGAATCACCCAACATGATTGCTGACATGAAATACCTGAAGGCAAAGATAGACGCGGGAGCCAATTATATTGTTACTCAGATGTTCTTCGATAACCCGAGATTTTTTGAGTTTACAAAATTATGTAAAGACATGGGCATTCATGTACCGATCATTCCTGGAATTAAAATACTAACCACAAAAAAACAGGCGACACTGCTTCCTAAAACATTCAAAATTGATGTGCCGCAGACCCTTCTTGAGGAAATTGAAATGTGCAAAGACGACCACCAGGTAAAAGAAGTAGGGATCAACTGGGCTATTCAGCAATCCAAAGAGCTTATCAAAGCCGGTGTTCCGTGCCTGCACTTCTATACAATGGGGGTTTCCGATGCCACCCGTAGAGTTGCGAGTGCGGTCTTTTAACCGATTTTAGATTTACTTCAGGAAATAATATTTTTGTTCCAATCGCGTTTCTTATCAATCGAAGCCTGTATGTCCTCAAGGCGGCCTTTGGGGATCGCTTCAATGAGTTTTTGGGTATAGGCCGTCTGTGGGTTATTATACACAGAGTCGGCATCCCCCATTTCTTCGATTTTTCCTTTGTTCATGACAACCATTCGATCGCTCATGAACTTCACTACGCCCAGATCATGGGAGATAAAAATATAGGTGAATTGGAATTCTTTTTTTAATTCATTGAGAAGGTTCAAAACCTGCGCCTGGACAGAAACATCGAGTGCCGAAACCGA
>DASYGQ010000064.1:0-8443 GCA_035999585.1 Bacteroidia bacterium
ACCATATTATCAAGATATTGCTTGATTTTGGGATGGTAAATAGGGGTACGCAGCAGACGCTCATCGGCCAGGTTCATGTTGTCAAAAAAATGTGCCTTGTAATAGTGGTAGGAAAAGGTGGAATCTTTCCGTCCGTTGGGAAGCATAGGTGCCTCGGGTACTTCCACGTCGAGTGTGGCTTTCAGGAATGTGGAAGTGAAGCTGGTCGGGTGCTTTTTCATGAAGTCATTCATGTAAGCCTTCACGTCTTTGTCCATTCCACCCAGCACACCTTCTATTATTTTGGCCGAATCTTTATTGGTCTCTTTGATTTCCTTGTAACGGGCACGGTAATGCTCGGCTTCTTTTTGTTTCTGGCTGAGCCAGTTCAGGTATTCAAAAAATACAGTATTCTCAGGAGACCCGCTGACCTTCATGTGTGCGTTGTAATCCAGGCTGTCGGTTTCCAACGAAAAATGCTGTTCGTTGTCGGTCACCATGAAGTCAAACAGCTTTCGTTTGTTCATCACAATGAGGTACATCCCTGCATCCAGTTTTTTCTTTCCAGTGAAGATCATCAGCCCGTTCTTATCCATCTTCGCTGTGTCCTGGATGTATTGCTTATCGCCATAGTAATTGGCCAGAAAGCAACTGGAATCCTTCATGTTTTTCACCTTGACTTTGATATCATAGGCGTTTGAGGCTTTCGTGGAAAATAGGCTCATGAAAAAGGCGAGCGTGAAGAGGGCAGGTAGTGTTTTTCTCATGGATAATGGGTTGATCTGTTCGTACGTAAAAATACAGAAAATTACCCGTGAATATCAAAAATCAGGCCATGAAAGGGCAGGGGAGGAGGAGCAGCGACAGGAAGGGAAATGAAAAAGGGAAACTTTCGTTTCCCTTTTCTCGTTATTCTTCTTTTTTATTTTTCCGTGGTTTTGTTTCTTTGGGTTTTACAACTCTGACAACAATGTCGTTTTTGTCTTTGTCGTAATCCACTTCCACAACATCACCTTCCGTGACGGCCGATTTGATGATCTCTTCAGCCAGCGGATCTTCCACATACTTCTGAATGGCGCGTTTGAGCGGACGGGCACCGAAGTTGGCATCGTATCCTTTTTCGCATACATAATCTTTGGCGGCGAGGGTGAGTTTTACGGTATAACCCATCGCATGGATACGGCTATAGAGTTTCTCCAGCTCGATATCGATGATTTTGTAGATATCATCCTTGCTCAGTGAATTAAAGAGTACCACGTCATCGATACGGTTCAGGAATTCAGGGGCGAAAGCTTTCTTCAGCGCATTTTCAATCACACCTTTCGTATGGTCTTCCACACCTTCTTTTTTGGCAGTGGTTCCGAATCCGACACCCGTACCGAAATCTTTCAATTGACGGGAGCCGATGTTGGAGGTCATGATGATGATCGTGTTTTTGAAGTCGACCTTGCGTCCGAGGCTGTCTGTCAGCTGTCCGTCATCCAGCACCTGCAATAACAGATTGAATACATCGGGGTGAGCTTTTTCGATCTCATCGAGCAGGATTACGGAGTAAGGCTTGCGGCGCACTTTTTCAGTAAGCTGTCCGCCTTCTTCGTAACCGACATATCCCGGAGGCGCTCCGACAAGGCGGGTCACGGCAAATTTCTCCATGTATTCGCTCATGTCGATACGGATCAGTGCATCGTCGTTGTCAAAGAGGTTGCGGGAAAGGAGCTTGGCCAGCTGTGTTTTACCCACACCGGTTGGTCCCAGGAAGATAAAGCTTCCGATGGGTTTGTTCGGGTCTTTCAATCCGGCACGGTTACGCTGGATGGCTTTCACCACTTTTTTCACCGCTTCATCCTGTCCGATGACCTTACCCATCAGGTCTGCACCCATGTTCACAAGTTTGCTGCCTTCGTTCTGCGCAATTCGCTGAACAGGAACACCTGTCATCATGGCCACCACTTCCGCTACATTATCTTCACTAACGGTTTCCTTGTGGGTCTTGGTTTCTTCTTCCCAGGCTTTTTTAGCTGTTTCGAGCTGTTCAAGCAACTGACGTTCGGTATCGCGAAGGCGGGCAGCCTCTTCGTATTTCTGAGAGCGTACGACCTTGTTTTTTTCGTCCTTGATTTCCTCGATCTTCTTTTCAATTTCGAGAATGTTCTTCGGAACCTTGATGTTGTTGATGTGGACACGTGACCCGGCTTCATCCAGAGCATCGATTGCCTTATCGGGCAAGTGACGGTCGGTGATATAGCGGGAGGTCAGTATGACACAGGCCTTGATGGCTTCATCGGTATAGATCACGTTGTGGTGATCCTCGTATTTCGATTTGATGTTCTGCAGAATCTGAATCGTTTCATCCGGAGTAGCCGGTTCCACAATCACTTTCTGGAATCGGCGCTCGAGAGCTCCGTCTTTTTCAATATACTGACGGTATTCATCCAGTGTGGTGGCGCCGATGCATTGAATTTCACCGCGGGCCAAAGCCGGTTTGAACATGTTGGAGGCGTCGAGCGAGCCTGAAGCTCCTCCGGCACCGATGATGGTGTGTATCTCATCAATGAACAGGATGACATCCGGAGATTTTTCGAGTTCGTTCATCACGGCTTTCATTCGTTCTTCAAACTGGCCGCGGTATTTAGTACCGGCTACCAGGGAAGCAAGGTCGAGCGTGACCACGCGTTTATTGAAGAGCACACGGGAAACCTTTTTCTGGGTGATTCGCAGTGCAAGGCCTTCGGCGATGGCCGATTTACCCACACCGGGTTCACCAATGAGGATTGGGTTGTTTTTCTTTCTTCTGGAAAGTATCTGGGATACCCGTTCGATTTCTTTTTCCCGTCCAACGATTGGATCAAGCTTGCCGTCTTCAGCAGCTTTGGTCAGGTCGCGTCCGAAATTATCGAGTACAGGAGTTTTGGATTTAGAATCGGAGATTTTTTTCGTTCCGCTGCCAAAAGCACCACCGTCATCTTCGTTTTCATCGTCAGCCGGGTTCTGTGGGAATTCGGCTTTCGGGTCTGCATTCATCATTTCAAGTTCGTTTTTAATGGTTTCGTAATCAATATTGAATTTGTGTAAGGCTTTGGTGGCGATGCTGTCTTCGTCTTTGAGTATGGATAAGAGCAGGTGCTCTGTGCCGATCATGGCGCTTTTGAAAATCTTTGCTTCCAGATAGGTAATCTTCAGAGCTTTCTCTGCTTGTTTGACGAGGGGGATATTACCCAGCGTCACATTTACTTTTTTATTGCCCAGACCGGTCAGTGTTTCCACTTCCTTTCGGAGGTCCTGCAAGTTGATGGTAAGGGATTTCATGATTTTGATGGCCATCCCTTCGCCTTCCCGGATAATGCCCAACAGGAGATGTTCCGTTCCGATATAATCATGACCCAGTCGGAGGGCCTCTTCCCGGCTATACGTGATGACATCCTTAACCCTGGGTGAAAATTTAGCTTCCATAGTATCTGTTTGAACAATAAGTTAAATGTCTGGAGCCCCTAATACCTCAGAAAATTACGTATTTCCGGTGGCTTTGCAAAAATACGGCTTATTAATTTTCCGGGATGCAAGTACAGTCTATTTTTTACACCAAAAAATGTTAATAATTAATAGCTTAAAAAGGGGCTCATTTGCCTTCAAAATAAGTACCTTCGGTCGCCTTAAAGAATCAAGAGCTTATTCTTCTTTATACGGAGAAACAGACCGGATAGTTTGGAATATTTTTTTGCTGGTAAAAGGCTTACACACCCAATCCCAATCATCGTACCAAAGTATTATTCGTATCCAAAATAAATGACAATATGGCTGAAGGAGAGAAAATAATTCCGATCAACATTGAAGATGAGATGAAAACGTCCTACATCGATTATGCGATGTCGGTCATTGTGTCGCGTGCGCTTCCCGATGTAAGGGATGGTTTAAAACCGGTGCACCGCCGCGTTTTGTATGGTATGCTCGATCTGGGCGTAATGTCAAATCGTCCATATAAGAAATCAGCCAGAATCGTGGGTGAAGTATTGGGTAAATACCACCCCCATGGCGATACCTCGGTATACGATGCGATGGTACGTATGGCACAGGAATGGAGCTTGCGTTACCCGCTGGTTGACGGTCAGGGTAACTTCGGATCGGTTGACGGAGATCCTCCGGCTGCCATGCGTTATACCGAAGCCCGCCTGCGCAAAATAGCAGAGGAAATGATCGGCGATATCGAAAAGGATACCGTTGATTTCCGTCCCAATTTCGACGATTCCCTGGAAGAGCCGACTGTCCTGCCAACACGTATCCCTAACCTTCTTGTTAACGGAGCTTCAGGTATTGCAGTGGGTATGGCTACCAATATGCCCCCTCACAATCTGAGCGAGGTGATTGACGCCTCCATCGCCTATATCGATAACCGTGATATTGACATCGCGGGACTCATGCAATACGTGAAAGCCCCCGATTTCCCGACAGGAGGTATCATCTATGGATACCAGGGCGTAAAAGATGCTTTTGAGACAGGTCGCGGACGTATTGTCATGCGCTCCAAGACCAATATCGAGGTAACTGACAACCGCGAGAAGCTCATTGTGACCGAAATTCCCTTTATGGTGAATAAGGCACAAATGATTGAAAATACAGCCGCTCTTATTAATGAGAAGAAAATAGAAGGCATCAGCGCACTCCGGGATGAAAGTGACCGTGACGGCATGCGCATCGTGTACGAAATCAAAAAGGATGCGATTACCAATGTGGTGCTGAATAACCTGTTTAAATACACCGCACTGCAGACTTCCTTCAGTGTCAACAACATTGCCCTGGTAGGAGGGAGGCCGGTCATGCTCAACCTCAAGACCCTGATATCCAATTTCATTGATTTCAGGCATGAGGTGGTGGTAAGACGTACCAAATTCGAACTCGAGCAGGCTCAGAAAAGAGCACATATCCTTCAGGGTTACCTCATTGCGCTGGATAACCTGGATGAAGTGATTAAGCTGATCCGGGAATCCAAAACCCCGAACGAAGCTCAGGATGAACTGATGAAACGCTTCGGCCTCAGCGAAATTCAGGCCAAGGCAATTCTCGAAATGCGCCTCCGCGTATTGACCGGACTCGAGCGCGACAAGATCAAGGCGGAGTATGATGACCTCATGAAACTGATCACTTACCTGAATGAAGTGCTGGGTGACGAAAAGCTCCGCATGGAAATCATCAAGGATGAGCTGCGTGAAGTAAAAGAGAAATACGGCGATGGCCGTAAAACAGTGATTGAGTATGCTTCCGGCGATTTCCGCATGGAAGATATGATTGCCGATGAGGATGTGGTCATCACCATTTCTCACATGGGCTATATCAAACGCACACCGCTTACTGAATACAGAACTCAGGGCCGGGGTGGCAAAGGTTCCAAAGGAACAGCCACACGCGACGAGGATTTCCTCGAACACCTGTTCGTAGCTTCCAACCACAATTACCTGTTGTTCTTTACGGAACAGGGGCGTTGTTTCTGGATGAGAGCCTTTGAGATCCCCGAAGGCAACAAGGTAAGCAAGGGCAGAGCCATTCAGAACCTGATCAATATCCCACAGGATGACAAGGTGAAAGCCTATATCAATGTAAAAAACCTGACCGATGAAGAATACACCAAGAACAACTTCATCATCATGTGCACCAAGAACGGTATCATCAAGAAAACAAGCCTTGAAGCTTATTCCAGGCCACGGACGAATGGCATCAATGCCATCACCGTACGTGACGGAGATACGCTTCTCGAAGCACGTCTGACAAGTGGCAAATGTGAAATTATGCTGGCTTCCAAACTGGGTAAGGTAGTGCGCTTTAACGAAGAAAAGGTGCGTCCGATGGGTCGTAACGCTTCCGGTGTGAGAGGTATTAACCTGGACGATGAGGAAGGAACCAATAATGAAGTGATTGGAATGATCACCATTGAAAACCCGGCCACCAACGTACTGGTTGTGTCTGAAAAAGGCTTTGGAAAGCGCTCGGATATTGAAGAATACCGTGTAACCAACCGCGGCGGAAAAGGTGTGAAAACCCTGAATGTGACCGATAAAACCGGAAATCTCATAGCGATAAAGGATGTAGACGATAACGACGATCTGATGATCATCACCAAATCGGGTATCACCATTCGCCTGGCTGTGAAAGACCTCCGGGTTATTGGCCGTGCGACACAAGGTGTACGCCTTATCAACCTGGGCGACAATGATGAAATTGCATCCGTTGCCAAAGTGGATGTGGATCCGGAAGAACAAAAAGCCATGGAAAATGAGAATGGCACGGTTGATGGAATCAATGAACAGCAGGATTCCGGGGAAGATGCAGGATCGGATGCTCCTGAAACCGACATCACACCAGAACCCGAAGCCTGATCTTTAGAATAGGCTAAAAGATAAACGACTGAAAGCGAAACTTGAGGATGTCCATACATCCACAGGTTTCGTTTTCTTATAGTAAACAAAGCAATCTTCCATAAATAAAAAATAAGTGTAACTATGAAACATAAATTCAGACTTCTGGCTTTACTGGTTCTGGGCACCTCGCTCAGCATTGCCCAGTCAAGCAAACGCACCACCGCCAAAAACGCCCTGGATGATTTCAGGACCTATAAAGATGCGGATGCGCTTAAGAAAGCCAAAGAAAACATCGACGCCGCTGCCCAGCATCCTGAAACCGGTATTGAAGCGAAAACCTGGTCTTACCGGGGAGATATTTACCTGACTTCGTATGAAAATTCGCTTCGCACAGAAGGTGAAAAACAGAAGGACGTAACCGATCCGACCAAGAAATCAGCCATTGCTTATACGAACACGCCGGTAACCGATCTTAACACCGCCTACGAGTCGTATCTGAAAGTGAAACAATACGATAAGAAGAATGTGTATACCGAAGGTTCAAAAGCAGCCCTGATCAAGATCGAGTTGCATTACGACGGCAAAGGCCTGGCCGATTTCAACGCCAAGAAAACAGCCGATGCCGCCGCGGAATTCCAGAAAGCCTTCGAGGTATCTCAGCTGAACGGCAGACCTGATACAGCAGCCCTGAACAATGCCGGTTTATCATACCGCGCCGGTGGTGACATGGTCAATGCAAAAGCCATGTTCCAGAAACTGGTGGACATGGATTTTGGAAAAGCCAAAACAATCACATTCCTGGCCAGCATGATGCTGAAAGAGAACGATACGGCTGCCGCAGCAGCTGTGATTCGCAAAGGAAGAGCCAAATACCCGGATGACATGGATCTGCTGACCACCGAAACCGATTATTTCCTGAAACAAGGCAAAAACCAGGAAGCCATCAACGATCTGAAACTGGTTATCCAAAAGAAACCCAATGATCCGCATATTTACATGGTAGCAGGCAGTTTATACGATAAAATGGCCTTTCCGAAGGACGCAAATGATAAGCCGCTGCCGAAACCAGCCAATTTCACAGAATACTACAACCAGTGCGAAATCAATTACAAAAAGGCGATTGAGCTGAAACCCGATTATTTCGAGGCTTTGTTCAACCTGGGAGCTTTGTACTATAACGAAGCCGCGGTGCATTACAACAACGGCAATACCATGAAAGATGCCGGAGCTGCAGCCAAGGAAGGCAAACTGGCCGAAGAATACTTCAAAAAAGCATTGCCATACCTGGAAAAAGCACATGAACTGGATCCCAAGGACATGGCAACCATGCAGTCGCTCAAAAAACTGTACGCCAAAACCGAACAGCAGGCGAAATACGACAAAATCGTAGCTGAGATGAAAGGCAATTAAATCCCTGAAATGGATTGTTTGAATAAAGGCAGAGCTGAGGCTCTGCCTTTATTTTTGCTATATCAATGAACGGGAGTGAGAAGCTAAGTAAGGAGTGAGAAGTCTGTGGAATTAAGGGCAAATCCTTAATACAATGCTGAAAGTATAGGAAATGAAGTGAGGCTAATAGGCTGGTTATTAGCGCAACAATCATTTAACATAATGCTAATTATGGACTTAATTGATAATCAAACAATTAACCGGATGAAGGTCATTTAACTTGTTTTCTGGATTAATCGATGCTTAACAACCGCTTTTGTAACCTCCTTCGGTTTGTTTCAAAGCCTGGTTTTTATAAAAGGTTTTATTGAAATTCTCAGTCCTGATGGCCTGAGAATTGAACAGAACAGATTCGTATGGAACGATACGGTTTCTATTTGATCTCCTGGTTCATGCAAAAGAAAAAAACCGCCCATGGGACGGTTTTTTTCCTGATTAATGCTTTCTTTTAATGAACGCTCACAATCCGGTAAGCCATACTGCCTTTTCCTCCAGTTGTCATTTTGAGCATATAAACACCGGGTTGAATGCCGTTTTCTGATGCATGGTATGGATACGAATACGTGCCGGCTTCCTGGTGACCTTTCAGTATCTGGAAAACCTCCTGGCCCAAAACATTGTACATCTCAATGAGCACATCCGAGGATTCTTCGAGGGTATAATTGACC
>DASYGQ010000076.1:0-5187 GCA_035999585.1 Bacteroidia bacterium
TCCATATGAGCCACGAGGATAGGTTATTACATAGGTAGTATGATTCAACCAGGGATCGTTTGTTCCGTAATTCAACACAACCACAGATCCGTTGTACATATCATAACCCGCATAAGCAGGCGGGGCATACGGGGAATGTAGCCATTCAAACCCGTTATAGTAAACATATTGACCGGCGTAAACATCGTAATAGCACTCCATATCAGGGAGGTAATAATAACGAACCCGATCCTGGTACCTGTAGGGTGGAGCCCAGGGTGGTGGTGGTGGCATTACATAAGCAGGCTGTGGTGAGGGTGGCGGTGCCGATGTGTTATGAAAACAGGCCGGCAACACAAACATGCACAGGCAAATAAATGCAGATAAGAAGAAGCGACAGGAAGTAGATGTTTTCATGAGTGTGATTTATGCAGAATATAGCAAATGTATCTTAAATAGATGAAAGAGTGATGAAGAAAGGCGAAGGGTTTATGATAGAAAAAACAGAATTACCCCTACAATTTATCCATTCTCCGTTTTTCAAACGGAATGTTTTTTCCTCGGGTTCCGCGGTGACGAAAATGTCTGCTTTGCGTTTCTGTAATTGACTTCCAATTTTCCACATAAGCTGAGCTAATGTCAAGCTTGGGGTTAATACCGTTTCTCACCTTGATCGTGTCAAAGAGAACAGGAATCGGGGTGATTTGGGTCCTGAATCTTTTTCTGGTGAAGCGATATAACAATGATGCCTGGAAAGGATCCGTCGCCAATGCAATCGTTTTGAAACCTTGCAGTCGGGCAACTTTATAACTGAAGTATATATTTTCAGTGCTGTGAAGAGCCAAGGGCTCCAGAAATATATGTTCAGATGGAATACCCAAAGCGACGGCATAGAGTGCCATTACCTTTGCTTCGATATAGGGTGAATAGACGGCATTGCCCGAATAGATAATGTTATGTGCTAATCCGGTTTTATATAGATATACCGACCAGAGAACCCTTGCTTTCATGATTGAGTCCCAGGTTCCATTTCGTAAAGGAACTCCGGGTACAATAATTGCATCGTATGGTTTATGCTTGAGAGCGCTTTGATATAATTTATGTGGTGCAGGCCGGAATAATGCACAGCCTGACGTCACGCCAAAGGTTAGAAATAAAGCAATATTGCGAAATGACCTCATAAGATTTATCCGGCTTGACGGCTAAAATAAGCAATCCCCCTCAATTTCAGCCTTCTATCCCCAATCAGACCTCGTCTGGCATGAACTAGTTTTCAGGCAAATCCCGAAATTTCGTACATTTACACTATGTTTTCACGTCTTTTTTCCCGGTCATCCATAAGTATCATTGTTTTATTCTTGTTCTGTGGCAATTGTATTGTTGCCCAGACTGAATTTAAAAACACCCATGATTCTATTAACTGGGTGGATTCAAAAGGGATGAAGCAAGGTAAGTTCCGGAAGACAGACAAAGATGGAAAGACCATTTATGAAGGTTATTTCAGAAACAACAATCCTTACGGTACATTTAAATATTATGATGAAGATGGCAAAATAACTGCAATCAGTGTGTTTTCGAAAGACGGTAAATCATGTCATACAACGATGTTTCACCGGACTGGAAATATATGGGCAAAAGGTAAATATGTGAATCAACTTAGAGACAGTGTTTGGGAGTTTTATTCAAACGATACGTTGGTTAGAAGAGAAGGTTACCTTGCCGGAAAACAAAACGGGTCAAGTATTTCATATTATCATGGAGGGGGCATTGTGGATCAAAGCACATGGAAAAATGGTGTGCAGGAGGGGCTCTGGAAAGAATATAACCCGGATGGAAAACTTAAAGGGGAAGGTAATTATGTAAATGGCTGCCTTTCGGGGCTTGTGATTTATTATTGTGCAGAGGGTACGAAGCGCGTGGAGGCCTACTACAAAGATTGTCTTCCCGAAGGCGAATGGAAGTATTACAAATGCAGTACAGGAGAGTTTCAACGCAGTATTAAGTACAAAAAGGGAAAGCTGATAGGCCCTCCTTTACACGATCTGGACAAGGAGATTAAGCAAGGATTGGAAGAAAATAAAGAGCGTAATGAAAAGGAACACCAAGGTGATCCTGGAAAGGAAGATAAAGATGGAGCATACTAAAGGTAAAGTATTGGTTGCGATGAGCGGAGGGATTGACAGCTCCGTTGCCGCCATGATGCTTCATGACGAAGGTTATGAAGTGATTGGCATTACCATGAAAACATGGGATTATGCGGGTGTAGGAGGCTCCAAAAAGGAAACAGGCTGTTGCAGTCTTGATTCAATCAATGATGCCCGGATACTCGCAGTAAATCATGGATTTCCTCATTTTATCCTGGATATAAGGGCGGAATTCGGCGATTATATTATTGACAATTTTGTGGAAGAATATCTTGCCGGCCGAACCCCAAATCCTTGTGTGCTTTGTAATACACACATTAAATGGGATGCCCTCCTTAAAAGAGCAGACCAGTTAGGATGTGATTTCATTGCTACTGGCCATTATGCAAATGTGCGTTTTGAAAACGGCCGTTATGTTGTTTCTAAAGGGCTTGACGAAAGTAAAGATCAAAGTTATGTGCTTTGGGGGCTTTCACAGGAAAGCCTTAGCCGTACCTTGTTTCCTCTTGGCAAATTCAGAAAATCTGAGATCCGTGAGATGGCTGTTAACAGCGGATATGAAGAACTTGCAAAGAAAAGCGAGAGTTATGAGATTTGTTTTGTTCCTGACAATGATTATCGCGGGTTTCTCAAACGCAAAGTTGACGGACTTGAGGAACGTGTGAATGGGGGGGATTTTGTTTTGACAGACGGTACTGTTGTTGGAAAGCATAAAGGCTATCCTTTTTATACGGTTGGTCAGCGCAAAGGTCTTGATATTGCCTTTGGAGAGCCTATGTTTGTGACCGAAATAAAACCAGGAACTAATACTGTTGTCCTGGGAAAAAAAGAAGACCTTGACAAGCAAACCATGCGTGTCAGGAACTACAATTTAATTAAATACAAATCTTTGCCTGAGGGTTATTCCGCTCTTACACGGATTCGTTACAAAGACGCAGGTCAACTTGCAGGACTAGCTGAAGTTGATGGTCAGATTCATGCTGAATTTTATGAAAAAGTAAGTGCTATTGCTCCAGGTCAAAGCGCTGTTTTCTACGAAGGCAATGACCTCGTCGGGGGGGGATTTATTGTTTAATTAAAGCCTTTTCTTTACAATACGCTGGTTTCTCTCAATTTGCGTTGTATTTTGTACCTTGTCCTTTCATGAGATTCAACAAAATCCTATTTGTATTCATTTGTCTATCCGCATTTGCTCTGATTTCATGCAGAAAGGATAAGAGCGTTCATGTCGATAGTGGTTTTGGATATTTCCCGGGAGCACTTGGACATTATGTGATTTACGATGTTGATTCCACCGTTTATGACCCATTCAAAAACGATACTGTATATTATAAATATCAACTGAAGGAATTGAATGAATCTGAGTTTAGCGATAATGAGGGAAGAATTTCGGTCCGAATAGAAAGGTATATTCGCTATTACAATGCCGCACAATCCTATGATTCTATTCCATGGGTATTGAAAAATGTGTGGTATTCCACCCTGACATCTAATACGGCAGAAAGGGTGGAAAGTAATCAAAGGTATGTAAAACTTGTATTTCCTGTGTTGAGGCTAATTAGCTGGAACGGAAACGCACAAAATGCCTTGGGGAATCAATTATATCAGTACCAGATGGTTAATCAGCCAGCGGGTCTGGGGATTTTGCATTTTGATTCTACCTTGGTCGTGATTCAGAGAGACGAAACGGATCTTTTGAACAGACGTTATTACATGGAATCATATGCTAAGAATGTTGGAATGATCTCCAAAAAAGTGTTGGACGTCTATGATACAAAAATCGATACAATACCTGTTGTTAACCGCATAAAAGGCGGGGTGTATATGAACATGAGCATTCATTCCTTCGGGAAGCAATAAAAACAAAAACACTAAATTAACTCTCAATTGCCATGAAGAAATATTTACGCCTTTCGCTCTTTCTCATCGGAGCAGTTTCCTTTAATAGCTTGAGGGCTCAAACAGACACCGTGAAGCGCTATTGGGTACAATTTGCCGATAGAGCGAATTCTCCATACTCCGTTTCAACTCCAAGCGCGTTTCTTTCTCCTCGTTCTATTCAAAGGAGACTGAATCACGCGATTCCTATTACTCAAAATGATTTACCTGTGAATCCAGCGTATGTTGACAGCCTGGTTGTCAAAGGCGCTCATGTGCATTTGCGTTCCAAATGGTTCAATGGAGCTGTAGTTAAAGTGTACAATCCGGCAGTCATCAAAGCCATAAAACAATTACCATTCGTTGTGGACACAAGCAGTGTAATGCCGATTGCTCAAATGATCAGCTCCGTTGGGGCTGAAAAACTGATACCCCGGATATCCTCCGTTTCAGATTTTAAAACCCTTCCATCGGCACTTGGAACGGCAAGCCTTAATTATGGACCTTCCCTAAACCAGATAGATATGCTGAAAGGTGTTTGTCTCCACAATGCAGGCTTTCAAGGACAGGGGATGATTATCGCTATTCTCGACGCCGGTTTTTATCATGCGAATGTGCTGAAAGCATTCGATAGTTTGCGTGCAAACAGTCAAATTATTGCCACTCATGATTTTGTGGCTGAAAATAGTTCTGTTTATGAAGATCACTTTCATGGTATGTGTGTGCTTTCCTGCATGGGAGGCAATCTGCCAGGTCAGCTTGTGGGAACTGCACCCAAAGCAAAGTTCCTCCTTGTCAGAACGGAACAGGATTCTTCAGAATACGTGATCGAAGAATACAATTGGGCGGCTGGAGCAGAGTATGCAGACAGTGCAGGAGCAGATGTCATTAATACTTCCCTGGGCTATACTACATTTGACGATGCTAAACAGAGTCATACTTATGCTGATATGAATGGGCATAAAACCATTTGCGCCCGGGCAGCAAATTTTGCTGCAAATAAAGGCCTGGCAGTTGTTTGCGCAGCTGGAAATGAAGGAGGAAGCCAGTGGAATTATGTTGGCACTCCTGGCGATGCAGACAGTGTTCTGGCTGTTGGAGCTGTTGACGCAAGTGGAAATTATGCAAATTTCAGTTCTCATGGACCTAATTCAAGCGGAATGGTAAAACCTTCTGTAGCTGCACA
>DASYGQ010000184.1:0-6762 GCA_035999585.1 Bacteroidia bacterium
AGGTAGTTGTGATCTTTGTCGATGGTGAGCTCCAGCGGTTTCTTGATGACGTTGGATGTTTTCTTGGAGTTCGGAAGCATCAGCTTGATGACGTTCGGGTTTCCGAGAATGGCGACAATCAGAAAAAACAGGAGGAGGAAAAACATGATGTCGTTCAGCGACTCGGTGCTTACCTCGGCATGTTCCTTTGTTCTGCGTCTTAGATTCATGGTGTATGAGATTTGGGTGATGAGCCTGCCGGTGCTTATTTACCTGGTTCCTGCAGGATATCCATGAACTGTACAGAATTTTTCTCAATGCGGTTGATCACTTTCTCCACCATGGCATTCAGGATGAAATAACCCAGGAAAGCCAGGATACCGACAACCAGTCCGCCTGCGCTGGAAACCATTTTGGTATACAGTCCGTCCGATACGGTTTTGATGGTGAAGTCATCCGTGAGTGAAAGGGCATAGAACAGTTTGATAACCCCCAGGATGGTTCCGATGAAACCGAACATGGGAGCGAGCTTGGCGATGAGGCTCAGGTAGCTCACATTTTTTTCGATGCGGTACACTTCCAGCTTGCCCACGCTTTCCATGGCATCTTCGATTTCCTTGACAGGCTGACCGATGCGGGAGATGCCTTTTTCGATGACACGGGCAACCGGACTGGGACTTGTTTTGCAAAGTGTTTTTGCCGATTCGAAATTGCCGTTCAGGACTGCATCTTTCACGTTGTTCATGAAGTTGGAGTCGAGCCTGGAGGCTTTGCTGATGACAATGAGGCGCTCGATGATGAAATAGATGGCCAGGATAGACAGTATGAAGAGAGGGATCATGATGAATCCGCCTTTCATAACCATTTCGAGGAGCGACAAGGAGTCTTCTGTTTTCACAGGGGGAATGCCCGGGGCTGTGGCAACCGCCGCCACTTTCTTGGAGGTATCGGCAACAACCGTTCCGGAGCTAATCTGTAACAGGATGAAATTCAGCATGGGTTCTTTCTTTTTTAGATACGCTAAATTACCTCTAACTCAAAGATGCCTGGGATGAGGAGTCCCGCACTTATAAACAGCACATTGTTAATGTTAATGCTGCACCATTTTAACAATTAACGGAATTATTGTCAAAATAGTGCAGCATAGGGAGGACATAGAAACGAATGGATCCGGTTTCTACTGAAGCCTGTATGTCACAGGGAGGTAGAAATACACGGGTACGGCCCGGTTCTTAAAGCGGCCCGGCTTCCAGCGGGGCATGTGTTCGACCACTCTCCGGGCTTCATCTTCGCAGCCATGCCCGATCTTTTTCAGGAATGTCACATCGCGGATGCTTCCATCGGCAGCCACCACAAACTTGAGGTATACCGTGCCGCTTATTTCCATGTTAAAGGCTTCCCGGGGGTATTTGATGTGTTCGGAGAGATACTGGACAAGCTTGGCTTCTCCTCCCGGAAACTCCGGCATCGAATCGGGGATGTTAACCGGAGTGGTTTCAATGCCCGGATCCGTATAGGATCCTGGCTTTCCCGTGCCGGTGCTGTCGGGCTTGCCGATGCCGGCGGTTGCTGGGCCGGGGTCAGTTTTCGGTGTTAACGAAGAATCCTTTTTGAGTACAACAAGATTTTCCGTGACTACGGGTGTGCTATTGGGATTTGATTTTGGCCTTGGGTTTGCGCGGGTAGGAGGCGGTGTTTTTTTGAATGAATCGAACGTCTTGTAGGGAATGATCATCAGACTGTCAACTCCATGCGGTTTCAGCACTTCAGCGATTGTAACCGGCATGAAATGGAACATCCCTATAAAGACCAGGATGGCAATCATGGCAATGATGAACGACTGGATCAGTGATCGTTCATATTCACCCCGGATGACATAAGCCCCGTAGGACTTGTTGCGGTTTTCGAAAACGATTTCCCGCATCGTTTCGTTTTTGGTATTGTCGGTGGTTCCCATGTTCTGGTGTTTTGAAGGGTTGATATTCAGATGCACACGGTATGGATTTTCCATACCAAACAGGGGATGATTGTAAGCGCAATAAACAAAAAGGTATTAGAGAAGGGTGGGGGTGTAGATCCTGGGAATGAGCTTGATCTTGCTGGTAAAACGGTTACAGGCTGAAAATATTGTTCAGGACCGATATGTTTTCTCAGACGCAACTTTTTGCCGGGCTTTCACAGCAGTGTTGCAATCCGGATTGTTATCATCTGAATCCGGTTGGTTAAGTTCCGAACAGGATTGTTTCTTTCCATTCAGATTGCTGCCACCTGAATCCGGATGGCATCTGCTCCAATCCGAATCGTTATCATCTGAATCCGGATGGATGCGGTTCTAAACCTGATCGTTTCTTTCCAAGTCGGATTGTTACCCATTTGAATCCGAAGAGTATCTTCCCGAATCCGGATCGTTGTCATCGTAACTTACATCACTGCTGTTTAAACGCCGATCGTTGTCAATGGCGCTTGCATTTGGGGCATTGCCAGTAGGAAATGCGTCAATGGCACTTGCATTGGGGACATTGGCAACAGGAAATGCGTCAATGGCGCTTGCATTGGGGACATTGGCAACAGGAAATGAGTCAATGGCGCTTGCATTGGGGACATTGGCAACAGGAAATGCATCAATGGCACTTGCATTGGGTCATTGGCAACAGAACAGGAAATGCATCAATGGCAGTGCATTTGGGAACATTTGCAACAAGAAAAGGGTCAATGGCGCCAGGATTGGGGACATTGGCCACCGGGAATATGTCATTGACTACCCGAAAAGCTCGAACTGAGTCTTTTGCTCCATTATTTATTGCATGAATCTGCCCTTGTTCTTTCCAGAAAACAAAACTGCCGGATTGAATTTAAACTTACATCCTTGCTGTTTAAACACCGATCGTTGTCGTAGTAACTTTTAGCTTACCGGATATTACGATTTACGCCGGATGGTATAATTAAAAAGCGGGGTTTCCATTTCCACTTTCTGAAGTGTGCCGTTGAGATACTGGAAGGTATTCCGGTTCTTCTCCACATCGATGCGGTATTCAGAATGCGGAAGGTATTGAAGCGGTGCAAAGAGACCGTAGTTTTCAGCAAAAATCTGCTTCTTGCCCAGCGGCTCGGCAAAGTACATTTTCACGACGCTGAAGTCGATGTTCTCCGTGGTGCTTCCGGCTTTGTGGTATTTGTAGGTGGAGCAGTCGTAATCATAATGGTCTTTTTTCCACTCGACTGTCGACACATACGTTTTGTTATTGATCACCGAATGGATATTGGCTTTCAGTAATTTGTCGTTCCTGTATACACAGGTGATCAGGTGTGACACCCGGATGCGAACGAGGAGCCAGGCATCCACTTCACTTTTGAAGATATAAATACTCAGACTGTCCTTCGCCACTTTCTCGACGATGAGATTGCCGACCTTTATCTTGGCAATCTCGATGTCAAAAAGCCTGGATGTCTGCGCCTGAATGCGTGCATTCCATGTCAGCAGCAGCAAAAAAAAGAAGAAGCGGGGGCGAAAAGACATAGTGCGCAGTAGAGAAGCCGGATCAGCCATTGGCTAGCTAAAGGTAAGCATTCCTTTTGTCCGGAAAAAGCTAATCGGGCAGACTGTAAGCAAAATCGCTTCCGTTGCGTTTCACAATCCGGAGGATTCCGTAATTGACTTCTTCCAGTACCCGGATATAGAGGTTGGAGTCATTCGAACCGAGGTAAAACAAAATGAGCATTTCGATCGAATGCGGGCCGAATGCATGGAGTCTCACCTGGCGGTCGGCTTTCAGGATATCCGGAAAGGAGTCGAAAAGCGTGTGGATATCGGCGGTGATTTGCTTGAGCTGTTCCGGACTTGTTGCATACACGAGATGGAGCATAAAGCGGATGCGTCTTTCGGTGCGCAGGCTCAAATTGTCCAGTTCGGCATCCACCATTTTTTTATTGGGAACGGTCAGATACGTTTTTTCAATGGTACGCAGCCGGGTGCTGCGGAAGCCGATGCTTTCGACTGTGCCATCAATGGTCCCGACCTTCACATGATCGCCGACGAGAAAAGGTTTGTCGAGGAAAATGGTGAAGGAGCCCAGCAGGTTCTCAACCGACTCTTTGGCTGCCAGGGCAACTGCCAACCCTCCTATTCCCAGGCCTGCGATGAGCGATGCCACATTGATGCGGAAGATGGAGCCGAGCGCCACAAACATGCTGAAGATCACAATCAGTACTTTGAGTGATTCAACGAGAAAGGGAACCAGTTGCTGATTTGATTTGGAGCGGGCGCTGTGGGAACGGTGTTTCATCACCAGGCCGAAGAAGTCGACCATTCTCAGGAGCACCAGTGTGAAAGCGATGGCAAAGAGGGTGAAGAAGCCGCGGCTCAGGAGCATTTTGATGCCGAACTTATCATCTGAAGCCAGGTTCCATTCGCTGGGAAAGCTGAGGCGGTCGAAAGCGAAATAGACGGCGAGTAACAGGATAACATTCTTGAGCGGTCTTCGCAGCAGCAAGAAGAGTTTTTCCGGTCCGACCTTTTTGCCCGAATATTTTTTCAGGAAACGGTAGATCAGCAATACCAGTCCTTTGGTGATGAGCCTGCCGAAAATGATTCCGGTCAGGAGAATGCCCAGGCACCAGCAGAGCTCGGCGACCGTATCCTGGCCGTAGTGCCCGTACAAGGGGTGCTGGAAGAATTCTTTCATAGATCAGATCAGTTGGCGGAGTGCTATTTCAAATGCGGTTTTGGCAATGTGTGTTTTTGAACTGCTGAGGGCATGTGTTTTCATGAGGGCATGGCGGATGGTGAGTGAGACATCAGAAAAGATGCCTTTGTCGCTATAGTCGATCCCGTTTTGCATGAGATATGCGAAAACACGCGCCATACCGCAATTGGAAATGAAATCGGGGATCACGCTCATTTTCGAATCGGCGAGCTCGCCGGTGGGGCCGAAGAAAATTTCCCGGTCGGCGAAGGGCACGTTGGCGCCACAGGCGATGACTTCACAGCCTCCGGTAATGAGGGCTTGTACCTGTTCGGCTGTGAGGAGGCGTGAGGCAGCTGCCGGCACAAAGATATCGGCAGGCATGCCCCAGATCTGTTTGTTGATCTCATTGAAAGGCATGAGCCCGGGAGCTATCAGCTGATTTCCTTTACGGTTCAGAAACAGTTCGGTTACTTCATCGGGCGTAAATCCTTCTTCCCGAATCAGGCCTCCGTTGCGGTCGATGATTCCGACGATACTCACGCCCATCCGGGAAAGATAATAGCCTGCGGCAGCTGCCACATTGCCCCATCCTTGTATGATGGCTCGTTTACCCTGTAGCTTTCCGCCGTATATGTCGTAATAGTGACGGATAGATTCGGCCACGCCGTATCCTGTGATCATGTCGGCAATGAGGTATTGATTGCCGGGAGTGGGGCTGAAGTCCGGGTCGTCGATGACTTTGGAGACTCCTTTCCGGAGCTGTCCGATCTTGCGTATCTTATCGTTTTTATCGGGCTTGAAGTGACCGACGACCACACCTTCCTGGGGATGCCAGATTCCGTAATCTTCGGTGATGGGAATGACTTCGTGTATTTCGTCGATATTGAGATCGCCCCCTGTGCCGTAATAATGCTTCAGAAGAGGTGATACAGCCAGGAACCAGCGTTTGAGCACGCCACCTTTGCGTGGATCGGCGGGGTCGAAGTTGATGCCCGATTTGGCACCACCGATGGGAGGGCCCGAAACGGTGAATTTCACTTCCATGGTTTTTGCCAGCGACTCCACTTCATGGCGGTCGAGTCCTTTGCGCATCCGGGTGCCGCCGCCGGCTGCCCCGCCACGCAGGGAGTTAATGACCACCCATCCTTCTGCTTCGGTCTCCGGATCTTTCCACTCAAAAACAATTTCCGGACGTTTGCGTTCGTATTTCTCGATCAGGTCCTTCATCCTATAAAAATGATTTTGACAAATGTAATAAAACAATGTTCTTTGCAGCTGTGAAGGAAAATGCCGCGATACGCATTTTTTTCTAAAATCTTTTTAAATTTACGGAAAGGATTTGCAAACAAGGCTGCACCCGGAAAAATTAAACGGCTCCGGAGCGGCTTCTAAAAAAATTGTATAATTGCAGATCGAAACACGAATTTCAGCAAAAGCTTTTTTACCTTTGTAATAACCTAGAAGTTTTGTAGCAATGAAAAAGACTGCTAAGTCAGCGAAAAAAGATGTTAAGACAAAAAAGTCTAAGGCATCCGACATGGACGAGCTGAACAAAAAGAAGGCGTCGAAACTTAAGCCCATGAAGGCGAAAGAGAAGAAGGCCTGGAAGAATGAGCTCGACGAAGAAGACGTTGAAGGAGAAGAGGAGGATGGAGAAGAAGAGAAAGAGGTGGCAGAGACAGAAGATTTCGGCGACTTCGAAGAAAAGGAACCTTCCAAATTCGACGACTTCAGCATCGGCCTGAACAATGATGAAGAGGAAGAAGAAGACGACGGTTATTACGAAGACAGTTTCTGATCCCATTTATCAGACATATATAAAATCCCCGGAATGCATTCCGGGGATTTTTTTGCGAAAAGAATTTCTAAGAAAGCAGTATTTTTGACTCAGTATTCACGCTTGTTCATATACCCCAAAAGCGAATCGCAACCAGCGTTTTAGAGGCATTTTTTTGCATGAGATTCTGTGATACTATCCAAACGAAAAAGTATTTTTTTATTACATTTGTATAGAGTCGTTTTTAACGATTCAGAGAGCGGACCTGATCCAGCTCGTGAGGCAGCCTTGAGCTGCCTTCTTTTTTTTCATAATGCATTG
>DASYGQ010000189.1:0-3715 GCA_035999585.1 Bacteroidia bacterium
GAACGATTTTCTCTTTGCCTACGCCAAGGTGAAAGTCAATAAAGGCACTTTCGGATTGTACAGCGAGATTGCGGCAAAAGGCGGATCCTTCAAAGGGTACAGTAAACCCATTATCAAAGACATCGAAATAGACCGGAGCGCTCAGGAGGATAAAACCCTTCTCCAGAAATTATGGGCCGGGGTGGTGGCAGGTGCAGCCTGGGTATTGACCAATTCGGAAAAAGATCAGGTGGCTACTAAAATTCCCATTGAAGGAAAATTCAATCAGCCCAGTGTGGATATCTGGTCTACCATTGGAAGTTTGCTTAAGAACGCTTTTATCCAGGCATTAAGTCCGTCTTTTGAAGAAGCTGTTCATATCAGTGATGTTCCGGGTGGCAAGGCGGTTGCCGATGAGAAAACAGCCGAAAAGAAAAAGGAAAAAAAGGAAGAGAAGGATAAAATCAAAAAAGAAGAGGATAAAAAAGAAGATAAAAAAGACGGAAAGAAAAAGAAAAAACATTTCTGGCAGAGGCGGTCGGCCTGAACCTCAAAAAGTAAGATATGTCTGAAGAACGAAATATGAACAGGGAAAGTGATACCGGGCGGAGACAATTCCTCGGGAACAGTGCAAAGCTGGCTCTTCTGTCCGGTGTTGCCGGTTTGGGCTTTTGGACAGGCTGCAAGGACGATGGCAACAAGGAAGTTTCTCCTCCCGAGGATCTGATGCAGGAGCATGGGATCCTGAACCGTATCATTCTTATTTATGATACCTGTCGCATTAACCTGATTAACAAAATAACTTTTCATGAGGAAGGCCTGCTGGATGCTGCGTCTATCACACGAAAGTTTATTGAAGAGTATCACGAACGCCAGGAAGAGCAATATATCTTTCCGCGTTTTGAGAAGGCTAACCAGCAGACGGAGCTTGTGGCTGTTTTGCGCAGGCAGCATGATGTGGGGCGCATGCTGACATCAACGGTATTGCACCTGGGTAAATCAGGCAACCGGACGGAATCGGAGCAGGAAAAACTCATTCAGGCACTGGCTTCATTCAGCAGCATGTTCAGGCCGCATGAGGCCCGCGAGGATACGGTTCTTTTTCCGGCCTTTCGTAAAATTGTTTCCGGTCACGAGTATGATTCGCTGGGTGAGGAATTCGAAAAAAATGAGCACCGCCTTTTCGGCCAGGATGGCTTTGCCCATGTGGTAGACCGGATTTCCGGTATCGAGCAGTCACTGGGGATTTATGACCTTGATCAGTTCACGCCTTCCGGAAAGATGGATGGCATCTGAACGGAAAGATCTCAATCAGGATTGTGTTTTTCAATGAGCACTGATATTTTGGCTGCCGAATTCCTGATTCGGGCCATGCCCTGGCGCACAGGTTCGGTGTCGGCCTCTTTTTTCTGAAGTACCTTTTCTGAAAAATTTTGTATTTTCAAAATCTCTTCCTCCAATTCTTTTTTAAACATCGCATAACGCACTTTTCTCCGGTTGATGGATTCATAGAAAATCTCTCTTTCGTGGAGCTGATCAAGAGTTTGATCTGTAATGTCAGCAATGGCCAGAAGAATCAGTTGCCGGCGTTGTCCTTTCTGGATGATGGAGTTGGCATTCAGCATCATTACTTTTTTTCCGATGCCGGGGAATGTGTGGACGACCTTATAATTATTGAATTGTTTGTTATTCTTCCTGACATCTTCCAGAAGCTTTCTGAGGCTTGCGATGTTCCATTGCTTGTTGCCAAGTTCATACAAGGAAATACCAATCGTTTCTTTCTCATGAACATTGAATTTTCTGTAAAAGGAAGGATTGGCCGATTTGATGTGAAGGCGTTCATCGAGAACGAGCATCGGTTCATGAATGGTTGAAATAATAGCTTCTGAGTAATTGTAAGCCTCAACAAGCATCTCATTCCGGTTCTGAAGTTCCTGGTTAGCACTGATCAGCTCTTCATTGGTTGCATCGACCTCTTCTTTGGATGTTTCCAGCTCTTCGTTGATGCTTTGTAATTCTTCGTTGTTGGAAATAATTTCCTCGTTAGCCGATTGGAGGGCTTCGTTGGCGTTTTCCTGCTCCTGTGTGATGAGCCTCAGCTCCATGCGGATGGCTGCAAGTTCTTCTTCCAGCTTCTTCACCCGCCGGTCTTTCGGATTCAGGGAGCTTGCTTTATCTGACGGTGATTCGTAAGGAACAAGGCTCGTTTCCGGCGTGAACAGGATCAGAAGCAAAGGCTCATCCCACTCAACCTGAAGAGGAACCACTTCGAGAGCAATTTTCTGTACCATGGCATCCAGTCGTAACTCAATTCCTTTTTTTCGGACAGCCGTTTTGTTTTGAATGGCTTTTTGGATGGCGCTCCTCAGCTCAAATACGATTTCCGGCCTTGTCATTTTCAGGACATTCAGACTTGCTTTTCCGGTAGAAGGCTCAAAGAAGAGAGAGGTAAGTCCACGGAATTGCTGTATTTCCATGTCATAATTTATTACGACACTGGCCGGGATATACTGACTCAGCAGGATATTGTCGATGGTCCGATCGAGGCTTGTGCCGGCAGGGATAGACGGCTTTTTTCGCAAAGAAGCAGGATTGGGCAATGCGAAGATTGGGCGAGCCTGCCTCTGAGAGATCACAGAAGCATCTCTCTTATCGGAGGATGCTTTCCGGGAATAAACATGAAGTTTTTTGTTGAAGTCGGAAAAAAGAGGAGAAGCAGCACCTATTGTTTCGGATTTGCCAAGAACCAAAAAACCATTATTATTCAGTGCATAATGAAAAAGGCTGATGGTGCGTTTCTGAGCCGCGGGAGTAAGATAGATGAAAAGATTGCAACAACTGATCAGATCGACCCTCGAAAAAGGTGGATCCTGAAGCAGATTATGCGGGGCAAATACACACAATTCGCGAACCTCCTTCGAAATGCGATAATTGGTTTCGTCGTGTTTGGTAAAGAATGTCTGGAGTTGTTTGGAGCTAAGAGCGTGCAGATCCTGCCGGGAATAAATGCCGGCCCGGGCTTTTGAGATGGCTTGTTCGCTGAGGTCTGTCGCGAAAATCTGAAGAGGGCCGTGGACTTGTCCCTTGCTTTTTAATTCAAGAAGTGAAATGGCCAGGGAATAAGCTTCTTCTCCGGTTGAGCATGCCGGAACCCAAATACGCAAAGGGTTGGTTATATTCCGGTCTTTCAGTAAACGTGGCAAAATGGTTGTTTTCAAATAAAGATGAAGTCCCTCTTCCCTGAAAAAGGCAGTTACATTGATCAGCATGTCCTGGTAAAGGGCTTTGATCTCCGCTTCATTCTGATTCAGTAATCTATTGTAAGTTCGGAGTGAGGTAATTTTATGAAGCAGCATACGACGAAGTATCCGCCGTTTGATGGTTGGCATTTTGTATTGATTGAAATCATTGCCGGTTTTCTTGTACAACAGTTCAATGAGGTTTTGGAAATCACGGCTGTTTCCATCAATCAGATCAAGGTCATCCGCCCCGGCGAAGTCGTTTATACAGGGATGTTTGCTCAGTAATTTGAGTTCTTTTCCGATGGCCGCCGGAGGCAGGATAAAGTCGGCAAGCCCCTGTGATATGGCTTCACCGGGCATGTTCTTGAATTTTGCGGTATCATCCTGTACGAAAGTGATCCCGCCTTCGTTTTTGATGGCTTTTAATCCATCTGCGCCATCATGTGCATTGCCGGAAAGAAGAATGCCGATGGCTCTGTTTTTATATTGCCCGG
>DASYGQ010000125.1:0-7331 GCA_035999585.1 Bacteroidia bacterium
AAAGATTAAAGATGCTTCGGTAAGGGTTAAAATGAGTCTTCCTCTTAAATTCTGATAAAGCGTAAGCTTCTCCTCAGGCAGCTGTTTTTAACCCCCGATCCCCCAGAAACAGTAACTTTACCGGAATTCTTCTCTAAAAAAGCAAGTATGAGACAATTTTTTTATTCCATTTCTGCTTTCATCATGCTTCAGATGGGTTGCAAGCAGGTAATCAAAAGCCGACCTGCCGACGGGAAAGTTCAACCGGCTTCAGAGTCAATATATAATTTCAAAATGAAATCTCTCGAGGGTAACCTCATTGATTTTGCCCAGTACAGAGGAAAGAAAATACTGATTGTCAATACGGCATCCAAGTGCGGTTATACTCCTCAGTACTCTGACCTTGAGAAATTACATGAACAGTATGGGAATAAGGTGGTTTTGCTGGGATTTCCCGCCAATAATTTTCTCCATCAGGAACCTGGTAACGGACAGGAGATAGCCGAATTCTGTACCAAAAATTATGGCGTGACTTTTCAAATGTTTGAAAAAGTATCTGTGAAAGGGAGTGATCAATGTGACTTATACCGATGGTTGTCCGACAAAAAGAAGAATGGCTGGAACGATCAGGCTCCAACCTGGAATTTCTGCAAATACCTCATCAGCGAGTCGGGTGAATTGCTGAAATTCTATCCTTCAGCAGTCAAGCCTCTTGACCCCGAATTGCTTGAAGATATAAAGCGATAAACAGGGTTTGTATTAATAATGGATTTTTGAAGTTTCCGGATTGCGAAGCCCTTTGCAGGAAATCAACTGAACCTTGACCGTTCCTATGACAATGGGTGTTTCAATATATAAGGGTACTTTGTTCTGGTCATCCGTAGCCCATACGATCATTCCTTCTCCTCCTCTGAAAATAGTGCCTTCTACAAGCAAAGGGCTGAATTTGATGCAATTGAATTTCCCAAGTTCCTTGGAAGTGTATTGCCCTTTCCCCAGATAACGCACGTAAATTGGATATAACTTATTGTCGAGTAAGAGAGAAACACTGATAGTGTCATTCACCTTGCAATGGGAATAGTCAATATTCCTTGCATAGTAAATGGCTGTTAACACATCGATTGTGCAGCATCCAATCTTAAGAGAATCAACCTTTACTCCCGACTTTCCCCTTTGTATGGATGTAAACACCTTTTTAGAAGCATTATTGAAGAAATAATCATGCTTTTCCCTCTTTCCGCCTTCCTGGATGTCGGCACGGAATCGAAGTGGTCTAAAAGTCAACGAATCCACGTATGTCTCAAAAACATCCTGAACTTTATAGAACCAGGCGTATTTAGGATAAGTAAAACCGGTTCCCTGCAGGTGGTAGCAGGTGCGCCCAACGAGATCGGATTTCTTTACAACAAAATTCCCTTCCGCCGATTCAAGCCAGATGGCCCCCCAGTTGTATATTACTTTATACTTCAATTCTTCTCCGGTGGAAAAGGCTGTATTCGTTACTCCACACGTTTGCTGAGCATGAACACGTCCGAAACCAAACAGCATTACTGCCAATAAGCATACCCCAATCCGAAAGGCCATGTTTTAAAGTTAATCAATTCCTCAATAAAAGAAACACTCTATTATTTGAATTGATCCACGCGAACATTTAAATGTTTGGATTTTACCTTTGGAAATCATTACTTTGAAAGACCAATCATAAATGGAACATGAAGCTGAACTTTGCTCTGTTTCGTATTGAATTTATTAAATAAAGAATGTATCCAGAAAAGAGTGATTTTATCAGAAAAACAATCCGGGGATTTTATTTCGCCGGAAAAGGGCTGCGTTATTTTATGAATACAACTTCGAATGCACTGCTGCATTGCATGGCAGCATTGATTGCCTGTGGGTTGGGTTGGTATCTCGGCATCAGCCGGATGGAGTGGCTGGCTGTTATATTGGCAATCAGCGGAGTACTGGTGACAGAGATAATTAATACCGCCATCGAATTACTTGTCGATCTTGTTTCGCCTGAGTTTAACGAAAAGGCGGGAAAGGTGAAGGATGTTGCTGCCGGTGCTGTGCTTATAGCTTCAATCTCCGCCGCTTGTATCGGAGCTTTAATTTTTATACCCAGACTCGTTCTTCTGATATAATAAGCTTGTTCCTATTTCATGTTGACAAATTGGAGCGGCAAATCGTACGATTTCTGCCGGATCAAGCCAATTACTTTTTGGAGGTCATCGATTTTTTTAGCGGTCACACGCAACTGGTCATCCATGAGCTGAGGCTGAACCTTGAGACCACTGTCTTTTATATCCTTTATGATTTTTCGTGCCGTATCTTTATCAATGCCTTCTTTTATCTTCACGTCCTGGCGTACCATGTTTCCAGATGCATATAGTTCTTTGCCTACATCCAGGCAGCTTGAATCAAGTTGTTGCTTGGCCATTCGCGATCTGATAACGTCAATGATGGATTTGATTCGCATGTCATCTTCTGTCAGAAGGGAGACAAGCATGTCTTTTTTATTGAAATTGATTTCGGTTTTCGAATTCCGGAAGTCGAAACGGTTAACTATCTCTTTACGTGACACATTCAGGACATTGTCCAGAGTCTGATGGTCGATTTTACTTACAATGTCAAATGAAGGCATGGGCTGTTTGCTAATGGTAAACGGAATATGAATCCAAAATTAGTTTTAATTTTTAAAATGGCCCAAAGAATTCCAACTGGACTGATATACGTATCTTTCTTTGTGTTTATGCTGTGTTATTTAGCAGCATGTTCAACGCGTTCAGCCAAAACCTCAAAGCCTGCTGAGGATTATGTGAGAATTGAAAAAAATGGAGCGGAAGATAAAGTGTTTCGGAAAGACACCTCTAAGCCCGATGCAGCTGAAATGTATGAGATGGCTGATTCATTTCTTGCTGCAGGCCTGACAGATGTAAGGCAGCAAGATTCATCCATTCAGGTGGATTTGAAATACGCCGGTTCCGATAATTTTTTGGGATTTAATATGTATGGTAAACTGAAAAGATGTTTTCTTCAACCAGATGTGACCGGCAAACTGGTAAAGGCCCAGAAAATTTTGAGAAGCATGTACCCTTTTTACGGACTGATTGTCTATGATGCTGTGCGTCCCCTTCACATTCAAAAAATGATGTGGGACACATTGAAAATGCCTGCAGGAATTAAGCAGCAATACCTCAGCTCTCCGCAAGTAATTTCGCTTCACAATTACGGAGCTGCAGTAGACCTGAGTATCATAACAAGGGATGGGCTTTTGCTGGATATGGGTACACCCTATGATTTTTTCGGCCCATTAGCCCACCCTGAATTTGAGGACAGGTTCCGGGAGGAAGGCAAATTATCCCTGAAGCAAATACTGAACCGTGAATTGTTACGGACGGTCATGCATGCTGCCGGATTCAGCCCAATTGAAACGGAATGGTGGCATTTTAACAGTTGTTCGAGGCAGGAAGCTGCCAGGATGTATAAGGTAATTCAGTAGGGTGGAGGGGAAATGTGATTAGAACAAATAATACCGCTGGTGAACGAAGTCGTTGTTGCGGTTGTACTTTCTGTCTCTTTCCAAATTGGATTTGTAAGCAAGTGTTATTTCGTGTGTACCCTTCTGGTAAGAGCCGATAGGAAATGTCACAATGTCGTAAGAATAACCAATCTGCATTTTTCCAATAATCGTCACTCCAGCCTGAAGTGCGATGGCATCTTTAATCCGGATGTCGGCACCTATGAAAATCGATTTTTTCATATGCAGTTTGAGATTGTATTCAATGTTTATCGGCGAACTGGTGGCATACATTGCAATCAATGAGTTTTGCCAGATAAAATCAGGGTTTTCAGAAAAATTATATCCAACAGTAAAATAGTAATTGGGCGTGACGGTAATTTTTGCCGCATGGCCCGGATCTCCCTTGTAGTAATTGGCATGATCTCCGATCATATTTAGCATGCTTAATCCAAAGTGGAAACGGTCGTTATATATCAGGACCCCTGCAGAGGCATTGGGAATCCATTTATAATCAAGCATGCTTCGGTCAACTGCCGGATCACCGCTGTTATGAACTGAAACAAGCCGGGCATCCCAGAATGTCTTGTTCATACTCCCCTGCGCACCAAGCGAAATTTCAAAGTCCGGAAAGTGAATGTGGAAAGCATAACTAAGTGCATAAACAATTCTTTTATAAGGCCCTGTTTCATCACTTACAACACTTCCTGCTGCACCCATCATGCCCTTCATGAACCGGCTGTCGAGATAAAAACCTTGTGTGACCGGTGCTCCTTCGAAACCAACCCATTGGTTTCTGTAATCAACCATCATGTTGATGTTTTTTTTCGTGCCTGCAAAAGCAGGGTTATAGGCCACGTAATAATTGGGAAACTGGGTGTAATAAGGGATTTGTTGCGCCCGCAGTACACTGCAAAACACAAAAAGAATCAGGAAGAAACAACATCTGGAATAAAAAATCCTCATCGTATAATGGTGATTGAGCCCCTGTATGCCTTAGAGCCATTCTTGAGATCTAGTACGTAATAATAAGTTGCAACAGGGAGCTTTTCCCCAAAATTAGTGCCGTCCCAATCGTTTGCATACCCGATTTTGGTGTATACAATTTTTCCGTAACGGTTATATATATCCAGTTTGCAATCAGGGAATTTTTCAATGTTTCCGATATACCACAAATCATTGTTGCCATCGCCATTCGGAGAAAACGTGTTATAAATTACAACCTCAGCATCTTGACGGACAAATACAGTAACTGTATCATAATTGACACAGCCATACTGATCAGTTGCACTCACCGTGTAAAGTGTTGTTTGTGTAGGCTGCGCGTCGGGATTTGCCGTGCCGTTGTAAGTGATGGTATTAGAGGGCGACCATGAATAAACGGAGGCCCCGGTTCCATGCAGGGTTATCTTTTCTCCCTGATTGATAACAACCCATGGACCTGCTTTAACCGGAGGTGGTTGATGGACAGTTACAGTCACCTGCTCTGTGACACTTTGGCAAGGGCTTTCGCTGATGGTTACTGTATACGTGGTTGTAACAGTAGGACTGGCTACCGGACTTGCGGCAGATGGATCATCCAAAGCTGTGGTCGGAGTCCATGTATATGTCAAACCATTTCCGGCAGCAGGGTTGTTGGCCCCAAGCACGCCTGATTTTCCCTCACAGAAAGTTATACCGGGCCCTGCATGAGCAGAAGCAATGGGAAGAAAAGTGACGTATACAGTTGAGGATGCTGTTGTGCCTGCAGAGTCAGTGACTGTAAGGGTATAAGAAGTAGGGGTGGTGATGGTGGCACTGGGGTTTGCTGCTTGTGTACTGCTGAGTCCCGATGCGGGGCTCCAGGAATAGGTATACGGAACCTTACCGCCGCTGGCAGAAGGCGTCCCTCCGAGTACTGCACTGGATCCCGGACATGTATATGCTGTTGGTCCGGCATTCGCTGTGAGAGACCCCTGGGCTCTGATTCCAAATGAAATCAGAAAAAACAGGATTGTCAGGAAAAACAGTTTTTGAATAGACTTCATGAAGTTTTTAAGAATACCAAAAGTAATGAAAAAACGTCCCAAATTATACTGTTTAATAGTCCTTTGATCTGTTTTTATCAGTTCAGGAGCATTAAAACACCTTTTCTTTGATCAATGGTAAGCCTGATTATGTGCAGATAATAAATACTGCCGGCCTCTTGTGAAGAGCCGGCTTTCTCATTTTCCAGTCGGAAATCCGTCGGGTTTGGATAAATTCGGAGGAGAGGGTTATGTCACAGGCAATGCAGAGCAATGTGTCATTTTTGCAGGTTCCCAGAAGATCTTCAAGAACATGGTCATTTCTGAATGGCGTTTCAATGAACAGCTGGCTTTGATTGAGGGCCAGTGCATTCCGTTCCAGCTCTTTGATTTTCCGGATGCGCTCAGGGCGTTCTTTCGGAAGGTATCCGTGGAAAACGAACTGCTGACCATTTGATCCTGAAGCCATCAGAGCCAGCAGTAGAGAAGATGGGCCGGTGAGAGGTACGACCCTGAAGTTCTTACGGTGTGCAATACGGATAATTGCCGCTCCCGGATCTGCAACTCCCGGACATCCGGCATCCGATAACAAGCCAATGTCTTTGCCCTGGCTAAGAGCATCAAGATAAGATTCGTATTGAAGCTCATCGGAATGTTTACCAAGCTCGTGAAATAGAAGGGTATCAATCTGGGTTTTCATGCCCATTATTTTCAAGTGCCGGCGAGCCGTTCTTACATCTTCTACAATGAATTCTGTAATGGAATTGATAATACCTGTATTATAAGAAGGAATCACTGATTCAGAAGGTGTTTCTCCCAGCGGGACCGGAATAAGATATAATGTGCCTGAAGCCATATAGTTATTTTATATTTTTTTCTGATCTCTGATGGTATTGACAAGCTCATTGAGAATTACATCGCAGGCTTTATCGAGTAGTTGAAAGACTTCTTCAAATCCGTCCTCCCCACCATAATAAGGATCCGGAACTGACTGTCCCATACCTGGATTGAGTTCATCCAGAATTAGTTTTAATTTTTCTTTTTCTGAGTCATCTCCGGCAAGTTCAATAGCGTTGCCGTAATTGGATTCATCCATCACATAAATACGATCGTATGTTTGGAAATCTGTCCGGTTCAACTGCCTCCCGATATGTTTTGAGATGTCAATGCCATGCTTATGAGCGTTGAGGATGGATCTTTTATCGGGGTTTTCTCCAATGTGATAAGGAGCAGTGCCTGCTGAATCGACTTGCGGAGTGGTGAGATTTGCTTTCGCAACTTTGTCGCGGAGAATTCCTTCTGCAAGAGGTGAGCGGCAGATGTTTCCGAGGCAAACCATCAGAATTTTTGTCATAAGAATATTGCGTTAGTTTTTAAGCGAATGGAAAATCAATTTGTAATATGTTCCATCCATTGGGATTTTTTCAATCTTTCCATTTAACTGATCTGACAATATTTTCACAAGTTCAAGACCCAAAGAAGGCAATGAATTTTTTTCAAAAGGATCTCCCGGATAACCTTTTCCGTTGTCACCGATAATAAGCACAAAACTGTTTGCTTGCATGGCGGTATTGAGACGGATGATAATTTCTCCGCGTTCCATTTCAGAGAAAGCGTATTTGAAAGAATTGGAAATAATTTCATTGAGCAGCAAACCCAATGGTACGGTAGTATTCAGGTTTAGGTACTCAATTTTGAGATCAAGAATAAGGGATATTTTTTTATTGATGTTATAGGTTTCAATCATATTCTGGACCAGCATCTGGATATAATCTTTGATGTTGATCCTTCCGAAATCTTCTGACTTATATAATTTTTCGTGTATGAGT
>DASYGQ010000196.1:0-3397 GCA_035999585.1 Bacteroidia bacterium
GGGGCGCTGCCGCCTGTGGCTGTTACTGTTGCTGTGCCGTCGCTGGCTCCAAAGCAGCTCACGTTCGTGGTCGTGCTGGTCGCTGCCGGGCCGTTGGGTTGGGTGACAACCACAGTAGCTGTTGCAGGGCAAGTGGTACTCGATGTGGTTACCGTTAGTGTATAAGTGCCGCCGTTAAGGCCTGTGATCGCAGTGGTACCCTGACCTGTTGGGGCTCCTGGTGACCAGCTGTAGGTATAAGGTGGATTGCCACCGGTGACATTTGCTGTGGCGGTACCATCAGCACCCGGTGAACAGGTGGCGTTTGTGCTGGTTAAGCTAATCGCAGGCGCACCTGGTGGCTGGGTGATAGTTGTTGAAGTGAAAGTGCTGCAGCCGCCCAGAGAGGTTACGGTGCATGTATATGTACCCGCGCCAAGACCGGTGATGCTGGCTGTACCCTGGCCTGTGGGTGTGCCTGGCGACCATGAATATGTAATCGGTGCTGCGCCGCCGGTCTCCGTCACTGTGGCTGTGCCATCGTGACCGGGGCTGCAACTTGCATTGGTAGACGCAATGGTGACCGTTGGATTGGGATAAAATGTAACCGTTGTATCTATCGTATAAAAACAACCGGGAGCCTGGGTTACGACCACTTCGTAAGTTCCGGATGCATTTATTGTAACAACCTGCCCTGTGGTAGAACCCACGATACCGCTACCTCCCGGAGGTTTGGTTGTCCAGGAATAGGTTCCTGTTGCACCGGCGCCTGGAGCGGTGAGCGTGATGGAATTTCCGGCGCATACTTCCGGAGAAGAAGAGATCAGTTCAATAGGACTACAGGTGGCATCCACGTATGCGTATCCAAAGTGTCCACCCGGAATACAACCGGTGGTGGTAAATCTCACTGTAACGGGATGCCCGATATAGGATTTCAGGTTCATGGTATTTGTTTTCCAGGCAGAATAAAATACGGGAGTTCCGCCAATGCCGAATACAGCGCCGAATTGATTTGGAGAGACTGACATCCCCGGAGGTGTGCCGGATGAAACAGACTCCACATAATATTGGAGGCAGGGAATCGGATTATGGGCGCTGTCTAAAACTTCTGCTCTGAAATAGGGACATTGCGTGGAATCATGTCCGGTGCCTTGTTCGAGCACAACTGCATAATCGTAAGAAAACAGTGCATTGGACTTGGTCACAATAAATGTCTGCTGGATCACTTCTCCTGGAGAAGATCCATTGCCTCCGGCAAGAGGGCATGTACCGTTGTTGTAATTGGTATTTTCACCTCCAAGACGAAGTGAGTATGCACCACCGGTTGGCAGATTATCCAGCATCGGAAAGCTGCCCCAGGGGTCAGTTCCTCCGGCTGCAGTCTCCAATGAAAACATGGTACACGATGTTTCAGCAGTATTGAGACCCATTGGGGTGAGGCCGTTATTGACCAGTGTAAGTGCTCCCCGTGAATTTCCATTGTTCCCGGTATAACCCGTCCATCCCGACAAATCGCCATTTTCAAAGCCCACGTTGTTACAAGCCGAGGTGAGTACATAACCCCCAACAGGAAAGCTTTTATCACTTGAGGGCAAATGGTATTTCTTTTCTACGAACTTTTGTTCTCTGTCTTTAAGGTAAGATGCATAACGCTCCTTTGTCAGATGGTCATCCAATACACTTTCATAACAGGCTTTCACGTCGAATCCTTTCAATGTATCTCCACCGAAATAATAATATTCCTTCGGCACCTGCGCCATGCCAAGTATACTTAGTCCAAGAAAGAACAGGATTAGAAAAGGCTTTTTGCTTTTTTTCATGTGGCGCTAATTTTGAACGGCTTATTCAATTACACAAAATGCACAATTGGAATTTATTGTCCGATACATTCAGATATACCCCGATATAATTTTAGGTCATAATCAGGTGATGGCAGATTTTGAAATGAAGCAATTAGAAAAACGATAGTCGGTACTGAATGCATCTCGTGACTCATGCTATTCAGCAATAATCCACTCAGCTTTACAAATGTTAATTAAAAATATATGAATTCCTAGCCTTTCCATCAAAAGTCCGGGTGCCAGCCTCCGGGCGTTCATCTGATTTCCGGGTTCCTGAAAAAGAGAAAATGGCGACTGGAAGGTCAATGAAGCCCGAAAACAGGGTCAGGCAATAAGAATTCGGACAAATGCCCGGCTGATATATGAAAAAAAGGCTGCCTCCCTTCCGGAGGCAGCCTTTTCTTAATTCCACAACATGATGTATTCGAACGCGTATTACTTACTGAGCAGTTCTTTGACCAGAGAAGAAATCATTTTGCCATCAGCCTTACCGGCCATTTGTTTAGTAGCCAGGCCCATCACCTTCCCCATATCTCCGGGGCCGGTTGCTCCGGCTGTTGCAATAATTGATTTCAGCTCGGCTCTTAATTCATCTTCGCTCATCTGCTTTGGCAGATAGGTTTCAATGACTGAGGCCTGAAGGATTTCGACATCTGCCAGGTCCATGCGGCCCTGGGTTTTGTAGATCTCTGCCGTCTCACGGCGTTGCTTGACCATCTTCTGCATTGCTTTGGCCTCTGTCTCCGGGCTCAGCCCTTCAGCAGATGTTTTCAGCAACAGAATGGCCGATTTGATTGCACGAAGGGCTTCCAGTTTCCCGGAATCTTTCGCAAGCATCGCAGTTTTGATATCGGCATTTATTTTTTCTTCCAGTGTCATGCTCTTTATTGTTTATTAGGTTTTATTCTTTTCAAACGCAATTCAACCACGAAATTACGCATTACCCGGAATAAAACCACCGCCGGTTCAGTCTACGTTATCGTGCAGAAATGAATTGTTCGGCTTAATCTCTATTTTCTTGTCCTCATTCTCAGTCAGCGTGTATTTAGATACCTGCGACTCGGACGAATGAGGGGTATTGTCGAGAGATATTTTTCTTCTCACAAAAGCAGGTTCCTGCTCAAGTTCAGTAAGTCCGTTCGGAGTTTTGAGCTTTAAGCTGAGTTCTTTCAGGCGAAGGATACGCTCGTATGCTTTGCGCTTCTGTTCTTCTTCTTCCACCTTTTTGAGCTCATCCTGCTTCTTTGCTTCCATATCTTCCGTTTTAGAAGCATCAGCAACAGGTTCTTCTCTTTTCTTCAGCACAGGCTCCTGAATTTCTTCTTTGGCAGGTACATCGGGAGTGATTTCGAAGACAATTTCTTTCGGGCTTGAATCAGCGGCCAGGATGAATGGTTTCTCTTCTTCCTTTTCCGTCTCGCTCTCGGCTGAAACAGAAGGAATACTTTCCTCCTCTTCGCTTTTCTTCGATGCTTCAGGCGTAGAAGCAAGGGTATTGTTCTCTTCGGCAATGATCTCAGTCAGGTCAGCTGATGGAATTTCCCAGATCAGCTCAGGTGTGTGATCAGTATGCATTT
>DASYGQ010000246.1:0-6501 GCA_035999585.1 Bacteroidia bacterium
GTCAAGCATATCATCGAAGCACACAAACAAACCATCGAGGTGATCAGCACAGAAGGTGTTGGCTCGGTGTTCTCGTTTTCGCTAAAAAAAGCCTGAACACACAAGAAATTTTCCGGGAATTGACCTATTCATGCTTTATCAGCCGGTCGATCCTCTCCTTCCATACCAAGCCATCATAAGATCTTTTCTCAAAGCCATCAATTGCTTTGGCTTTCCGAAGCTCTGAAGAAAGGTCAAACATTTCCTGGCTTGATCCCACACAGTGCTTTTGCTCTTCGTGATACTTCATCAGATATTCCTGTTCGGTTTGTCCGGGAGTTGGAACAAACACGCATTTCTTTCCAAGCACGGCAGCATCCATTATGCTGGAATATCCCGAACGCCCAAGTATAATGCCTGCACCAGACATTACATTCATCATGGCCTGCGAAGGAAGATGGGACACAATATCAAGGTTCCCGTCCGACTCTTTTTCCTGCCCTTCGGTCATTCCCCGCACGAGCAGACTCCTCCCTTTTACTGCCGGCAACTGCTCTCTGATCCTTGCTTCCAGAATGCTTCTCTGCGGTTCCGGACCGGAGAGAGCAATAACCAGATCATAAACAGGTCCTTCCTGTGGTATCATTCCAGAAAAGCGGGAAAGAGGCCCGATAAAATAATACCCTCCCGGCAAATTATTTTTGTGGGAAAGAAGTCCGGACAGATTTCCCTCGCCTTCCAGATCAGGAACCCAGCATTCTTCAAAACGGCTGATGAAACCGGCATGAATACGCTCCACAAGCTTTTCGCCAAATGGGGTTTGAATAAAAAGTTGATGACAGATAAACACAGTGGGAACCGCTTTGCTGTAAAGCCCGTAGCGGTTATCGGAAATAACCGCATCGATTTTATGGCTCTTAATTATTTTCTGAAGTGCTTTTTGTTCATTCTTAATTCCTTTCATAATTCCGGGAATCAATAAAAAAAGATGCAGGGTCATACCTCCTTTTTTCGGATAACGGATACCGTATCCCGGGAGGTCCACAAATTCAAGAGACGGAAATTCCCGGCGCAAAAGAGCCGCAGACCGGCCCTCTCCTGCCAGGACCACATCTGCGCCTTTTTCAACGAGGTAGCGTATGATTGGAATGCATCGGGTTGCATGACCCAGCCCCCAGTCGAGCGGTGAAATAAGAATGCGTTTCAATCTTTGGAGTTTTTGCGAATTTACAAGTAAATTCGCGGGCGATTCCGGTAATTATGGCAAAAAATAAATTAATACGCTTTGAAGACATCAAGGCTTTTCCCAATGTATTGGAATTTCATTATTTCGCAATCAGTGAAGGCTTCCCTCTGCGTGGTAAGTGGAATGAGGTTCATTTCAAAAACAAACTTCCCGTTGCTCTGGAACTGGGATGCGGAAAGGGCGAATATACAGTGGGACTCGCCAAACGTTTCCCCGAAAAGAATTTCATTGGCGTGGACCTCAAAGGCAATAGAATCTGGGTGGGCGCCCAGGAAGCTCTCACCCTGCAAATGCCCAATGTCGCTTTTGTCAGAAGCCGTGTCGACTTCATCGATCATTGCTTTGCTGAAGCTGAAGTGAGTGAAATCTGGATCACATTCCCCGATCCTCAGCCTCAAAAAACAAGGGAACGCAAACGCCTGACAAGCCTCCGGTTTCTGGACAGATACCGTAAATTCCTGAAACCGGGCGGTATCATACACCTTAAAACCGATGCACGGTCTTTTTACGACTATACCCTGGAAGTTATCCGTGAGAATAATTACGAGCTCCTCGATCATACCGACGATCTTTATGCCGATCCTTCCGGACGGCCTACCGAACTGACAGAAATCAAAACACATTACGAAGGCATTTTTTCAGCCAAAGGCCATAAAATTTGTTACCTTAAGTTCCGTTTCTGATAGTCATGGATAAGCATAAAGATTTCTTCCAGAATGTTTACGATGTTGTCCGTCTCATCCCGAAAGGAAGAGTGACTTCTTATGGCGCCATAGCAAGATATCTGGGCACCGGCCGCTCTTCGCGTATGGTAGGCTGGGCCATGAATGGCTCACACCTGAAAAAAAATGTGCCCGCTCACCGTGTCGTGAACCGCGATGGCTTGCTGACAGGAAAAATGCACTTCAGTCCGCCTGAACTCATGCAGAAACTCCTTGAAAAAGAAGGCATCCGGGTCAAAAAAGATAAGATTGTGGACTTCAAAAAGCATTATTGGGATCCGGGAATTGAACTCCGGTTATAAGCACTAAGCCAGCTTCATTCAAATGGCAGAAATGCGGGATTTTAGCGTATCTTTGAAGCCTTGAAACTGCCCAAAACCGTAGAGAAAGCGTACATTTAAGGGCGATTGGCAGAATTTTATTCTAACCCGAACAAACAATTATTCATGAGCATTACCAAAGAACAGGTGCTGGACGCACTTCGCAATGTAGACGACCCGGATCTTCACAAGGATATTGTTACTCTTGGAATGGTCAAGGATGTAGTCACGGAAGGAAAAAACGTTTCTTTCACGGTTGTTCTTACCACTCCGGCTTGTCCGATGAAAGACCTCATCCACAAAGCTTGTGTGAATGCGGTTCTTTATTATATCGACAAGGAAGCCGATGTGAAGGTGAATATGACAGCCAATGTTACCACCAAGCGTGCACCGGATACCAGCTCTCTTTCAAAAGTCAGAAACATTGTAGCTGTCGCTTCCGGTAAAGGTGGTGTCGGGAAATCAACTGTTGCAGCCAACCTCGCCGTATCCCTGGCAAAACAGGGTGCACGTGTTGGGCTGATAGATGCCGATATTTATGGACCTTCTATGCCAATCATGTTTGATGTGGAAAGCGAAAGACCCCGCATGCACACAGTGGATGGCAGGAATCTGATCATTCCGGTAGAAAATTACGGAGTCAAGCTTTTGTCAATCGGCTTCTTTGCAGATACAAGCCAGGCAATCGTCTGGCGCGGGCCGATGGCCTCGCGCGCACTCACTCAAATGCTGACCGATGCCGACTGGGGTGATCTGGATTATCTGATTATCGACCTTCCTCCGGGCACCGGCGACATCCATCTTTCATTGGTTGCAGCTGTTAAGCTTACGGGAGCCATTATTGTAAGTACCCCGCAGGAAGTTGCACTGGCTGATGCGAAAAAAGGAATCGGCATGTTCCGGCTTCCATCCATCAATGTACCCGTACTTGGAATCGTTGAAAACATGGCCTATTTCACGCCTGCAGAATTACCGGAAAACAAATATTATATTTTTGGAAAAGACGGAGCCAAGAAACTGGCTGAGAAAATGGAATTGCCGCTGCTTGGCGAAATACCACTGGTGCAAAGCATTTGTGAAGCCGGAGATGCGGGTCGTCCGGCATCCCTGCAGGAAGGAACACCGCAAGCCATTGCCTTTGGGAATATGGCAAAAGCTGTAGCGCAGCAAATTGCCATCCGCAATGCCAAGCCTGAATCAACCAATGTGCTGGCTTAGTATTTTTTGTTATTTTTGAAAAACAGAATCCACTTGAATGATGAACCAGGAACTTATTGGCAGGGTTGAAGAAGCGCTGAAACAAATCCGTCCGTATCTCGAAGCCGATGGAGGCAATGTATCGCTGGTTGAAGTCACACCAGACCACATTGTTAAACTGGAGCTGCATGGTGCCTGCAAAACCTGCTCGATGAGTATGATGACCATGAAGGCCGGTATCGAAGAATCTATCCGGAGGGCTGTGCCTGAAATCAAATCCGTTGAAGCCATAAACCTGGCTCCGGCTGCGTTTTCCTGATTATATCCACCTGCGTTAGCCTTCTTTTTTACCTGAGAATCATTTCCATGGATAATTTCCACGAAGACATTACCAAACTCCTTGTCTCCCTTCTGATTGGGAGTATCGTAGGGGCAGAACGCGAATACCGCTCCAAATCAGCTGGTTTTCGCACCCTCATCCTGGTTTGTGTAGGTTCCACTTTGTTTACAATTTTCTCCATTCGCATAGGAGGCAGCAATCCCGATCGTATTGCCGCCAATATCATTACCGGCATCGGTTTTCTGGGAGCAGGCGCGATATTCCGGGGCGAAACGGGGGTAAGCGGACTGACCACCGCAACCATGATCTGGATGTCGGCTGCGCTGGGTATGGGTGTGGGAGCCGGTGAATATACTATTTGCTGTGCTGCCACTGCCGTCATCGTAGTCATACTCCTCATATTCCCCCGCTTCGAAAGACTCATTGACGAGTCGCATCAGAACCGGACTTATAAAATCATTTGTCCTTTCGATGAAACCATTCTATCTCAATATGAAACCATGTTTAAAGAATTCGGCCTGAAACAGAAACTGGGGAAAAAAATCCGACGGGGCGATCGCATCATTGGAATCTGGGAGCTTCAGGGCTCGCTTAAAAAACACGAGCTTCTCACCCATAAATTATTGCTCGATACAAATATCATTGAGTTCGAATTCTGATAAAGGAATAGCTTTTTTCTTCAGCTGGAACTTTCTTTACAAACCCATATATGTCTGTCAACAAGAAAATACTTGAATTCAATAAAGACCGTATTCCCGCTCTTTTGAGCCGGAAATATGCAGCCATGCGCAGCAACCCCTTTGTATTTTTCAGAGGTAGCTGTCACTTGTTTTATGACGATCTGGCCAAAGCTCCGGCATTCAAAGACCCTACACGCGCCTGGATTTGCGGTGACCTGCATCTTGAAAACTTTGGCACATACAAAGGCGATAACCGGGCTGCCTATTTTGACCTGAATGATTTTGACGAAGCAGTTCTTGCTCCCTGCACATGGGAAATTGCGAGGGTGCTCACCAGTATATGGGTGGCCTCAGGTTCAGTTGGCTACAGTGCCAAAGATGCCGGCTTTCTTTCCGAATCCTTTCTGAAGACATATGTAGCAACGTTAAGACGGGGAAAAGCCGGCGCCATCGAAAAAGATACGATACGGGGACTTGTACGCAAATTCCTGTTGAGCCTGAAGCTGCGCAGCCGCGGTGAATTCATCGGGCGACGGACTGTTTTCAAAAAAGGAGAGCTGAAGCTTCGCATTGATAATGAACATGCCATGGAACTGGTACCGGGCCAGAAAAAACTGATTATCGATTTTTTTGATGACTGGAGAAGTGAAAGGCCCGATCGCAAATTTTTCAAGGTCTATGATGCCGCAATCCGGATCGCAGGTACCGGCAGCCTTGGTGTTGAACGATACGTTGTACTTGTACGCGGCAATGGCCCCGGTCAGGAATACCTCCTTGATCTGAAAAAATCAAGTGCATCCTGTCTGAATAAACATTTAAAGATCAAACAGCCGGCCTGGAAAAACGAAGCCGAGCGCATCACTCAGATCCAGGATCGTGTCCAGGCTGTATCGCCTGCCTTGCTTCATGATGCAAGATTCAACGGCAGGCATTTTGTCTTGAAAGAGCTGCAGCCGATTCAGGATAAAATGAGCCTGAGCTTATGCAAGGGCAAGCTGAAGCGGATGGAAGAACTAATCTGTATCATGGCACAGGTTACGGCATTCGGTCATCTCCGCGCTTCTGGCCGTCAGGGATCAAGTATTGCCGACGAGCTGATCGCATTTTCAAAAGAAGGTGAATGGAAAAAGCAGGTATTGCATTATGCAGCAACATACAGCAAAAAAGTGGAGAGCGATTTTCAGGTTTATGCGAAAGCTTACGACGAAGGTTTTTTTGCTGCTGAAAAGATGATCGAAAAGATAAAAACAAAAAAGAAAAAGAAATAGTGTTTTTAGATTTTGTATCGAAGCAAAATCCAAAAACCCGACATTAACCCTGAACCTTGGTTAAGCGCTGCACGCTACGCTTACTCCAGCGATTAGTCAAAGACAACCCTGGAAGTATACCGCACCCCCTTCACCATCACATCCACCAGGTATAAACCGGCAGGCAGCCCCTCTCTCCCGATTGTAAATTGCGAATCATGAACTGAAGTATAATTGCGCACCTCAAGCCCCATCGCATTGTATAGGCTGATCTGAGAAGCCTGCCCTGCAAATTCCTCCAGGTTGATTGTTAAGACATTTTGTGCCGGATTCGGATAGCAATGAAGCATTGCATGCTGTCCACTTATTTCCCGGACTGAAAGCGGATGCTCATAGATGCACTGCAGAGTATCTCCGCAAACGAAGTGGATCAGGAAATTGCGTGTCAGGTTGAGGGTTGTATCGAGATAAGATGTGTTGCTTACCTGCGGCATGTGATCCTGTCCTTTGAAGTCGTAAAAGCAGTTGACCAGGCCGATGTTGTTTGCATGCTGCATGATGGAATGACTGCCGAACACCCTTTGGGTGGTGTCGGAATTCAGCAGCAGCATCGCACCCTGATTATATGGAATGGTATGATCACTATCGCCCTGAAAGCTGATGATCGGTGTGGCTCCGGGGTGCATCCAGCTGGTATCGCTGATGGCTCCGCAAATATTAATGACCGCTTTGACAGAAGAGGAAAAACCTAAACTTCCGTTGAATTCGTT
>DASYGQ010000372.1:0-1722 GCA_035999585.1 Bacteroidia bacterium
CAGGGTTTCCCTACCGCCTACGGAGGTGCCCCAGATCCCTTTGTTGACGCTGTATTTCGCTTTTTCGAAATTCATTTCTACGCCCTGATGTTTCAGGAAACGGATTTCCTCTTCACGACTGATCTGCTGATCCCGAATGGGTGTGAGGATAACTGCTTCGGGAACAAGGATGTTGAAAACCATATCAAAGCGTACCTGGTCGTTTCCGGCCCCGGTACTGCCGTGCGCCACATAGGATGCCCCGGTTTTTTGAACGAATCGGGCAATGGCCAGGGCTTGTGTCATCCGCTCAGCGCTAACGGATAAAGGATAGGAATTGTTTTTCAGGACATTTCCATAGATGAGATACTTGAGGCATGACTGGTAATAGTTGTCTGTTTCTTCCAGACAGGTGTATGAAGCACATCCCAGTGAAAGTGCCCTTGTTTCCAATGCTTTGATTTCAGGTTCACTAAAACCTCCTGTGTTGATGGTAAGGGCATGAACTTCATACCCGAGGGTTTTCGACAGGTATATAGCGCAATAGGTTGTATCGAGACCACCGCTGTAGGCCAGCACTACTTTCTTGTTTTTCATGGAGATGCGGCTTCCGCCGGTTTATGTTTATTGTTCAGAATCTTGTTTGCGCAGGAGAATGTGATTCTTAAAAGCCATCCAGCGCTCGTAGAGCTTGCTTTTGCTGCGAAAAGTGACACTTCGTTCTTCTGTCTTCCGGGCAGTTTCTTTTTCCATGGGGTCATAGAGCATCGCTGTGCACAAGCAATTTTTACGGCCTTTGCTTTGAAGAATGTCAAAATTCACACAGCTTCTGCATCCGGCCCAGAAGGCATCATCGTCTGTCAGTTCGGAATAGGTGACCGGCTCATACCCCAGGTCCGAATTGATTTTCATTACAGCCAGTCCGGTAGTCAGGCCGAATATTTTAGCTTCGGGATATTTCTTGCGGCTCAGCCCGAATATCTCTTCTTTGATCCGGCGGGCCAAGCCGCTTTTTCGGAATGCAGGAGCGACGATCAGTCCTGAGTTTGCCACGTATTGCCCATGGCTCCATGTTTCAATGTAACAGAAGCCCGCCCATTTGCCCTGGGTAGTGAGTGCAATAACGGCTTTGCCTTCCCTCATTTTCTGGACAAGGTATTCAGGCGACCGTTTTGCAATGCCTGTTCCACGGGCCTTTGCTGAAGCTTCCATCTCTTCACAAATGGTTGCCGCAAACTGTTCGTGCTGCCTTTCGGCAAGCGAAATGATAAAATCGGAAGTGTTCTCCATTTTTAAGAGATCAACAAGAATTGGACATGAAGCAGGCGATACAGCCGTTCGGCCGTTCAGAGTGCATTAATTGTATTTTGGGAAATTGCTGCCACGAAGGCAGTCACATCAGCAGGGACCCATCAGGGTCTGATGTGGAAGCATCTTCTCTGGGTATAGAAAAGAGTGCTGGAGGGAGTAGAAAAACAAACAGTCACCCTGAACAGGTGATTTACCGTGGCTTTCAGGCCAGATAAGAAGTTTTGTTTTTTCATTTTTTGATGTGTCTCTTTGTTATTTTATGTACACAGTTTCTTTTATGATGCAAATATCAATCTTTTTTTAAGACAAATCCAAGAAAAATTAAAATAAATTTTGGGAAGCAAAAAAATAGTTGCCTGGCAAGAAAAACAGGAAGCCTTGAAAACCGCTGCAGGAAGGCGTTAGGGAGATCCTGTTTTTGATCAGTCGGTG
>DASYGQ010000038.1:0-5427 GCA_035999585.1 Bacteroidia bacterium
CAGCGAAAGCCTCATCAGCTTTCCATCCTTTTTCCGGGAAAAACCGTTTGATGTAAAAATTCCCCGATGCTTTGTCGGCTTTCGGGTCAAAACGCGCAACAAAGCGATTTCCATGAAGAACAGGCAGGCAGAAATATCCGAATTTCCGCTTGGGTTCCGGTACGTAACACTCGATGAAATAATCGAAACCGAAAAATGCGCTAAGCCTTTTTCGCTGGATGACACTGTTGTCGAAAGGCGATAAAATATGAACGTCAGGAATTTCGTTTTTTTGATTCAGCAATGATTCCAGCTGACGTGGATTCCCATAATAAGGGCCAAGACCGCTTACGGAAATTCGTTCGAGGATACCTTCTTTGAGCATGCGCCGGAGTTTTTTTTCAACCCCTGCTTTGGCATGCCCACGCAGATAACTGATTTCAGGTGGGCTTACCAATCCGTTAGAGGAAACAGCCTTCAGAATCAGGTGTTCATAGAATTCGTCAGAGGAGGGTATAGTCTGATTTACGGAAGCGGGCAGTACGCGATCTGTCAGGTCATAAATTTTCTGAAAGCCTTTACGTCCGGCCACCATGAGCCCGCCCTCCATGAATAACTGCTCCAGCGCCCGTTTGGCCGGTTTCCACTCATACCATTGGCCCGGTGTTTTTTTAACATGTTCGAAATCTTTCGATTGAAGAGCACCTTCAGCACGGATGCGTTCAATGACGTATTTCTTCATTTTGGGATTGTCTTCTTTGAACCAGTGAATCTTCCCGCTGCTGTACAGTTTTTTGCGAATGAGCGAAAAACGATATTCACTCATGGGCATATAGGCTGCTGCATGGCTCCAGTATTCGTATATTTTTTTCTCACGCATCAATTCATCCAAATTGCTTTCGAGGTATGCATTGTCACGCGACCAGAGGGTATGGTGATGAGCCCGGGCAACAACGGCGAGTGTATCGATCTGCACATACCCCAGATCAGTAATCGACTCAAGAGCTTTGTTTTTACCTTTTTTGGTATTAACAGACTGGAGTCCCTGACTTTTCAGGAAAATGGTTCGTGCTTCATCGGAAGAAAGATTCATGGGCAAAAGGTTTGAATTCTGTCAAATGATGACGAAATTTGTATCTGAACCCTGCCTGTTCCGGAACCGGAGGCAGAAACCGGCAGGCAAAGAACAGATTTATTAACAATTGTAATCGGACAGGGCCTGATATCGCAGGATTCAGCCTCACGAATGTAGGGAATAAAATTCCGTGGCAGGCTTCTTTTTGGGATGAAAAACCCGATAATTTTAGGAACAAAGCAAACAACCATGATCTGGAAGGCAATAACCGGCTTTTGTATATTGGCAACCCTGGGCGGATTAACGTCCTGCGGCCAGGCTTCCGGTCATGCTCATGAATCCCAATCAACCGTCCCCAAACAACTCGTACATGTTTCACCGGCCGATACTTCTGCTTTAAGTCCGGCTGAAAGGCATAAAGCATGGCAATTGGATACCTTGTTTCTCTCCAAGGTGAAGAGGACCCATTTCAACGGGAATGTGCTGGTTGCCCAGAACGGAAAAATCCTTTACGAGAAATGTTTTGGCTTTGAAGATTTCAAAGCATCCAGGCCTTTGGGAACCTGTTCTGCTTTTCAGCTGGCTTCCTCATCTAAACCTATGACTGCTGCTGCCATCATGATCCTTAAAGAAAGAGGCAAGCTCGATTATTCTGATGATATCCGGAAGTTCATTCCTGATTTCCCATACGCAGGAATTACCGTGCGCATGCTTTTGAACCACCGCTCAGGCCTTCCGAACTACGAATATTTTATGGAAGGATATGTGTCCGATCATGACACACCCCTCAGCACTGCTGAAGTGCTGCAGATCATGATCGACAAAAAACCGGCTATTTACAGCAAGCCTGACAAACACTTCAATTATTGCAACTCGAATTACATGCTGCTGTCGGTCATCATTGAAAAAGCATCAGGGACTGATTATCGTTCTTTTCTGAAGAAGGAAATTTTTGATCCTTGCGGAATGGGCTGTACATACATTCCTGATCGCAAGAAAGACACCCTTCGCGCCAATGAAACGCGTAATTATCAGGGAGGGGCACAAAAATGGGCTCTGGCCAAGTTTAATTTCCTGGATGGCGTACTTGGTGATAAAGGCATCTACTCTACGATTGAAGACTTATACCGGTTTGAAAGAGCGATGGCAGAGAATAAGTTGCTGAAAGCAGAGACAGTTGCAGAAGCATATGTGGGTGGAAGTCACGAAAAAGGCGGAAAAAGAAACTATGGATTTGGCTGGAGACTAACCCAGCAGGAAGATGGAACCCCTATTATTTACCACAACGGCTGGTGGCACGGGTATAACAGCGTGTTTATGAGGCGTCCCAAAGATCAGACTACCGTGATTGTACTTTGCAATAAATACAATACCAATACCTACCACGTGCAAGGGGTGTGGGATATCCTTGACGGTAAAGGCATGAATGTGGAAGAAGGCGGAGAGTAATCCCTTTCTCTGAAAAACTATGCAAATTTTATTCCCAGCAGAAGAATATCGTCGGTCTGCTCCAGCTCACCTTTCCATTTATCAATCCAGAGCTGAAAAAGTTTCTCCTGTTCGCTGGCATCAAAGGGATGGAATGATTGCAGCATTTTAATGATATCGCTGTTTTTTGATTTCTTCTTTTTCCGGCCACCAAACTGATCGGAATAGCCATCGGTATAGAGATAAATCATGTCGTCCTCTTTGAAGCTGATGCAGTGGGTCTGGAAGATCGTGTTTTCAGACGAATGGAAACCACCGATTCCTCCTCTATTTCCTTTAAACAAACGGTTTCCGTCGGCAGTACAAAAAACGAGGGGGCGGTTTGCACCGGCAAATTCAAGTTTTTTGTTTTGGATATCAATTGAGCAGATGGCAATATCCATCCCTGCATGGGACTCGTTCTGGCCCATGTCCTGCTTCAGTACTTTGCGGATTCCGCGATTCAGTTGAATCAGAATGTCTGCAGGAGCCTTAATCTTATTTGTTATTACAATCTCATTCAGCAGGCTGAATCCGATCATCGACATCAGGGCCCCCGGTACTCCGTGTCCTGTGCAATCGGCAACTGCAACGTGGAATTTACCATCATGCTCGGCGAACCAATAAAAATCGCCTCCGATGACATCCTTCGGCTTATTGAAAATAAATGATTCAGGGAAGGTTTTCTTCAATACATCACTGCCTGGCAACAACGATTCCTGAATGCGTTTCGCATAATGGATACTGTCGGTGATGTTCCTGTTTTTTTCTTCCAGTTCGTTGTATGCGCTCTGAAGCTGAGAGTGAAGAGCCTGAATAATGTCTTTTTCGCGCGAAACCCGTTTTTGAGAAAGGCAGCTTTGGATGGATGAAGGAAGGCGGGTGAGTCGGTCTTTTAAAATGTAATCGTCGGCTCCTGCTTTGATGGCACTTACGGCAAATTCCTCCGAAACAGTGCCGGTGACTAATATGAACGGAATGTCTAGCCCTCTTTCCTTTACGATGCGAAGTGCCTCCATGGAATTGAATGAGGGCAATGCATGGTCGGATAGCACAACATCAGGCTTAAAGTTATCCAGTTTCAGGATAAATTCATGTTCCGAATCAACAACCTGAAGCAAATGTTTGACATCTGCCCTTTGCAAAACTTTTTGCAAAAGAAACACATCGGCGATACTATCTTCTAACAACAATATTTTCAACTCCCCGGCCATAATATTTGGATTAAACGCCACATATAAACCTCGCTATACAACACCAATTTAATAAATAAAGAGGGAGAAATTTCGGGTTTCGGCTTCTCATAAGGTGGTTTCGGCTATTAAATGGCCAAAAAAGCAATGAAAATGAATGCCAGGGCTGGCTAGAGGGCTTTCTCCGGATTTGCATTTTTTCTTACATCTGAAAGAAATGAAAAAAAAATGCAAAGATCGGATTCCAAAAACAAGGCGACAAGGTGTTGCCAAATTGCGGATATTTGAGAACCAGGAACCCAAAGTACACGCATGAACACACATAAAATCAAAACCTCTAAAACAGCCCGTTATTTTATGGTCGGAGAGCCAGGGCAAAAGCTGAAACAGATTTGGTTTATCTGTCATGGATACGGGCAGCTTGGCAATTATTTTCTGAAAAATTTTGAGGCATTGAAAGATGATTCAATCTTGCTGGTTAGCTGCGAGGGTCTCAACCGTTTCTATGTCAATGGTTTTTCCGGCAGGGTTGGGGCATCCTGGATGACACGGGAAGAACGAACCGATGATATTCAGGATTACATCGCATACCTGGATGCCGTGTACAGGGAGGTTACAAAAAAGGCAGGCAAGGATATGAAAATAACTTTTTTCGGATTCTCTCAGGGCACTGCCACCGTATGCCGTTGGTTCAGCGCTGGCTTTTCAAGGGCAGACAGGCTTGTTCTATGGGCAGGCGCTTTTCCTCCGGATGTTGATCTAAAGCTGAACAGGACGACCCTGAACAGCATTCGTCTGATTTTGGTGGCAGGGGATTCAGATGAATTTATAAGCAATGAGGAGCTTACTTCCATGAAGTCGAGGTTTGATGAGTCGGAAATAACCTATGACCTGATTCGATTCAGGGGCAGTCATGAATTGAATACCGAAACGCTCAAGGCTTTGCTGCAGTTTTAAATGTTATGAGCCAAGCCAATGCTTCGTCCCTGGATGTGAAAATGCGTGTTGGCTTGAATGGTTTGTTAAACTTAAGGTAGAAATTCCCCAAAAGTTTTTGAGAAATACTGGAGATCAGATAGGCTTCAGCAATAGAATAGGGGTCGGCATTCTCCTTTGCCATGTATTCCATGGAAGCTGTATCCAGTGTGGCATCTTTTTCGGCAATGATGAGAAGCGGATAGCGTTTCCCTCCCCCGACCTTCCCAAGTGCTTCAATAGCTTCCTTGACAAGGCTAAGCGTGTTGTATGAACCTGCCTGAACATCCAGCTGGAGGATATCATCGCTTCGAAGAGAAGCACTCATGTTAGAAAGATGAATGGTATTAAGCAACTCTACCTGGTTGTTCATAAAAGGTCTGATTGCAAGCGACTGGTTTCGGAAGCAATGGACATAACCGCACGAATGCCAGGCAATTGACAATGAATTTTTTTTTGCTGACCACCTTCCTTATTCTTTGGGCGGTGCAGCATAGGATGACAAAGATAGAAATTAAAAAGAACGGAATTTTTGTCCTTGGAAGCTGGATTACCGTTCCTGTTTATTCTTCTTTTATTCTTCTTTTTGACGGTAAATAAGGTCTTGCTCCTTCAACCAGATAACGGCTTCTGATTCTTTGCCAAACATGCGGGTAGGCCTGGCAGGCTTGTTGAAATTGAGATAAAAGCGTGCCAGAATTTTCTGCGACAGGGAACGAATAACATAAGCTTCGGCAA
>DASYGQ010000099.1:0-7279 GCA_035999585.1 Bacteroidia bacterium
CAGCCTTGAAAGCTTCAACTGATTTACCGTTGTACTGTTCAAACTTCTCCACGCTTCCGAACTGAGTGATGTAGTGCGCCAGCTTGCGGTCAATCTCCTGATCCACCTGCGAGTCCGTCACTTTCAAGCTGTCATGGGCTGCCTGAGTAAGCAACAGCTTCTGATACATCAGATCTTCAAGAATGGTACAACGTGTCTGGTGACCTGTTTTAAAGCCCATGGCCAGGTACTGGTTGTACTGCTGGTCAATTTCAGATTCAAGGATGATGTGACTTCCCACCACGGCCACAACACGGTCGATGACCTGCTGAGAAAACAAATGATTGGAAACAAAAAAGGCCGAAACCAGTAAAATACGTCTGATAAAATTCATGGGTCTAAAGATACTAAATTAGCTGATCTGTTCTCTTTAACATCGTGGATTTGAACTGTAATAGGGCGCCTATTTATAATACTCCACATCCTTCTGGGCTTCCGCGTTTCGATATACATCCTCCTTCATGGAATTGATCAGCTCCAGCTTCCTTTTGTTGATGATAATGTTACGGATATTGTCTTTCTCGAATGGCAACGGGGAAATACTGTTCTTTATTTTAAAGCCTTTGATATTTACAAAGTAATAGTGAATGGAATCGGCAACCTCCACAAACCGGTTATTCCGGAGGAACAGTTCCTTGTTATAGGTTTCAATGGGTATTTCCTTCAGCAAATCATCGAATAAAAGCCACGAATTATCATCCAGAAAGAAATTTTCCGCGAACTGATGACAATAACTCGCCAGCGCTTCGCGGTCTTTCGGAATATCCGACCGGTAGAGGCTACGGAGTTTGGCCAACTGCGGGGCTTTTTTATTCACCTTCACGTAAAGCACTTTGATGATATTGTCCTTCAGCTGAAAATCACTTTGATTTTTCTGGTAATAGCTTTCAATGTCAGCGGGAGAAACCGAAGTATCCAGTTTCTGGCGTACCAGTTCTTTTTCATAAGCATACAGAAGAAGAGAGGTGCGGTAAGCTTCCAGCTGTTTCTCCACGTTTTTCTGCTCTTCGTTGAGATTCGATTCAGCTTTCTTGAGTATCAGGGCTTCGTGCGCCCAGTTGGTGATGTAATTGGATGTGATTTTGGCACTGTCGGCAGGCGGTGTTCCGGCAGCAACGACACCATTCAGCTCATCGGCATAAAGGTATTTATCAAATACCCGGGCAATGGGTTTCCTGCCTTTGCCGTTTGGATCATTCCCGCTTTTACAGGAAATAACAAACAAAGCGCCTAAAAAGAAAAGACGGCACAAAATATGAAAGTTCAATGGGATGTATTGCTTTTCATACTTCATGCCGTCTTATTAATTCTTGTGGCAGCTTACTTAACCTGGGAAAGGACCTCTTTGTTAATCGTAACAGGGTATTTCTTTTTCAAAGATTCAACCCATGTCTTCTCGAGGTAATTCTGATAATCGGATGTGACGGCACCTTTCGCTTCGGCCAGTGACTTAGGGCTGGGCTTCAGTATCTTATTGACACGCACAAAAGTCATTTTCTTATCCACTTCCTTGGTGGCTGACATACCCGGAGTCCAGTTGGCGTCCACGAGTGAATTTTCACCCTTCGAGAATATTTTGGTTTCGATGCTCAGATTCAGCTGAGAATCCTTGTTGAGTTTCTCAAGTACCTCTTTATCGGTTTTGCCTTTTTCAAGCATCTTCCGTGCTTCATCTGAAATTTTCTGACTGGATGCAGATATCACCGAGGCATCGGCACGCTCGTCATACAGATAATTTCCTTTGTTCTTTTCGTAGAATTCTTTCAGGCCGACAGTGTCTTTCACCGCTTTAGACCATACTTTACGGTCCATCAGGTCAAACAGCAGAATACCGTCGCGGTATTCCTGCATGAGTGCATGAAATTCAGGGTATTTGCTGTCGAGCTGGCTTTCTTCATAGCTCACAATGGTTTCTTCTTCCCAGTTTTTATAATTTTCGCTGACCACCTGTCCTGCATCTGCTTTCGCTCTGCGGGTCATGTGACTTTCGAGGTATTTGGCGAAGTCGGCTTGGGTATAAGCACGGCCGGCCAGATAAAACATCGGGGCTGTCAAATGAGATGCTTTGGCTGCAGTCCATTTACCCTGAAAATAGGTGGAATCGATCAGCTTCACAAAAGGCTCCTTCGTTTTGGGCACTTCTTTGAATTTATATTCCAGCTTCAGTTTGGCAATAAGGGATTCCTTGCCTTTGTTGGAACGGGAATCCTTTGAAATTTTGGTTTTCAATTCATTCTTGACCTCATCAAATTTGGGTACTCCCCTTCTGTCAATCCGTTTGATAATATGCCAGCCGAAGCGGGTTTTGATGGGGGCCGAATAATCGCCATTCTTTTCTAAGGCAAAAGCTGCCGTTTCAAACTCGATGGGCATGCGGTAACTTCCAAACCATGGCAACTCTCCGCCTTTGCGGGCTGTTGACTTGTCATCCGAATACTGAGATGCAAGGTCTTCATATTTCTCACCCTTTTTCAGTTTGGCATAAATCTCATCGATCTTATTTTTAGCATTGATTGAATCCTGGACAGGCAAACCGGCTTTGGCGTTGATCATGATGTGTGCAACAAGCACTTCGCCTCGGGCTGTACGTTTGTCTTCCACCTTTACAATATGGTATCCGAAACGGGTGCGCACTGGCATTGACACGTCACCGGGCTTGGTGTTATAGGCTGCACATTCAAAAGGATAAACCATTTGCATGGAGGTGAAATAGCCCAGGTCACCGCCATTGTCTTTTGCGGATGGGTCATCGGAAGTTGCTTTAGCAGCAGCGGCGAATTTATCGCTTGAAGATGCAAGTGTCTGAGACAAGGCTTTGATAGAGGAAATGCGGCGAACCCCTTCCAGCGAATCTTTTTTCGGAGCGCCTTTCACAAGAAGGTTCTTTTTTACAAGTGCTTCGTACTCGGCAATCATGGCAGCAGAAACAGGCTTGCCTACCAGATAATTGCGTATGATGATGGCACGGTTATAAGCCTCGATGGTATCTTTCGGAAGTGCGTTTTCACCAAGCTGAATAAGAATGTGGCGTGCATGAACATCCGATTTCATACGATCGTAACATTCATTGAGTAATTGTTCGTTGACGTCTTTGTCTGTCAGGTAAGGCTGAGCAAGTTGTTTGCGGTATCCGCTGAGTTCGTTTTTGAAATTGGCGCTGGTGTCCAGTCCCATCTCTTCAGCCTCCTTCACTTTCATCTTGAAGGTCACAAAAAGATCCAGGTAATTATCCAATGCTTTGGGATCTTTGGCAGCTTCTTCCTTGCCTCTGTTTTTGGTATAAACGCTTTCAAATTCCGAAAGCGTTACATTACTGTTGCCGATCGACATCAGAACAGGGTCATTGGCTTTCTTGGCCGGAGAATCGGATTTTTTCTGTTCCGAAACAACTCCTTTGGATCCATTGCCCGGCTTGGATTGCGCAGGCGGATTTCCTTTTATCTGATTAATGGCGAAAGTCCCACTCATAACGGCTACCGAAAGCAATACCGTATTGAAAATTCTCTTTTTCATAGCGTTTTGAATTATTTAAAAAGGAAGCAAATTTAGTTATTCTTTTGTATTCCGAAAACTTTAGAATGGCTTTAAGAATCCTTTAGTTTGATCCTTTTTGTACGGATTAAAATATTTTTTATAGCTTAGCCCGGATTTCTCACAGATATTTCCCAATAATTTCACTAATAAAAACAATACGGATATGTATTTTAAAAAGGCTGTTTTACCCCTGAATGGCATTCTGGCTGCGGCATTTGCCGTAACTCTTGCAGCATGCGGATCAAACAACAACGTCGAGCAGGAAACTGCCGGTGCGGCGAAGGACAGCGCCCAGCAAAAGACCACTGCTCCCAAAACGGAGCAAACAACTTTTGCACTTCCTTCTCCTTTGCAGATCGCTTCCATTTTCAAGAAAGCAGGCCTGAAATATTTCCCAAATCTGGCTAATCCGGTTGAAAACTCCGGCAAATACAATTCCGGGAAAATCAGCGAAGCATTAAACCTCGGTGTTTACAGTGCCGACCTCAGTTACTGCACCCTCAACAAACAAAACCAGGATTCCAAGAATTACATGAAGGCATCCCGCGACCTGGCCACGCTGCTGGGACTTGGTAAAGTTTTTGAAACCGATAATCTGGCTACCCGATTTGAAAAAAATCTGGGCTCGGAAGATTCTCTGGCAGCAATCATTGCTGAAATGCAGATGCAGACCGATATGGTCCTCGAGGAGAATGAGCAGGAATATGTTTCGGCAACGGTTTTTGCAGGAGCATGGATTGAAAGTATGTATATCGGAGGCAAAGTTTACGAGAAAGCCAAAGAGAAGAATGTTTCTTCCCGACTGATTGAACAAATGAGCATCGCAGAAAACATTATCAAAGCACTGAAAGCTCAGGAGCAAAAAGACCCTAACCTGACAGCTGTGATTGCCGACCTGGTAGCCATACGCGACATTTACAAAGGTTTTGCCGGTGTCAAGGCGTTGTCGGAGAACACCTCTGAAGATGTTGACTTCAGCAAAATTCCGATGACTGAAGAAGAGATTTCCAGCCTGACAAAAAAGATTGTCGAAGTGAGGACTAAAATTGTAAAAGGTTAATCCGAAACAGACATATTCCTATGAAAAAATTCATCTTAGGCACTCTTTCCTTTCTTGCCATTGCAGTTTTCACAGCGTTTCAAACAACCGATGGAAACAGCTGCGAAACCAAAGTATTGAAAGAAAAAGCCAGAAAGTCTCTGGACCCTTACCGGTACGACTCATCCAAGCTCATCAAAATTTCCTGCCGCAAACAATCTTTTATGAAAGAGGTGGAAGTCCCTCTCTTTATCGGCGAGAAATACAAATTCGTTTTCAATACCGAAGCACTGACAAAACCTGTTATCATCGATATCTATAATAAGGATCACGATGCCCGTAACCGCAAACTCCTGTATTCAACAAAGGACGATGCCGCCGGAAAAGGAGAACATATCTGGGAATATGCACGGTCGACAAAAGTTTATGTCGACTATACAATCCCAGCAGGTGGCGATTCATCCTCTTTTGCAGGATGCCTGCTGTTTGTGCTGGGTTATAAATAAAGGCTTCGCTGATTACGTTCTTATTGTTTTTTTAAAGACCCGTTTCGGGGAATTAACCGGTTTACCGAAAGGTACCGGAGCAGACCACATTTCAATCTATAGATAGCTCTTATGAAAAAAAATCTATTCGCACTGCTGGTAATGGCAGCTTCGGTATTCTCTTCTGCTTCCGTTCATGCTCAATGCAATGCCAAAGAGCTTGCGAAGAAGTGCAAAAACAATCTGAAACCTTTCAGTTATGACGGGTATGCCGACAACCCTTTTACATTCACCGATAAGGAACAGAACATTGAGGTGGAATTTACAGCTTATGCAGGGCAGCAGTATAAACTTGTTTTCTGCACAAGCGGCTTCAAAGAAGATGTGAAGGTGAATATTTATGACCGTACGAAAAAAAATCCAAGCCGTCAGAAAGTATATGACAGTTCTGCAGGTATTGATAATTTATTCTGGAGCTTTGAGCCAAAGAAGACAGGAACCTATTACATTGAATACACCATCCCCCCTGCTGCCGCCGGCGATGTAAATAAAAGCAGTTGCATGGTTCTTCTGATCGGATACAAATAAGAATTTATAATTTCTGTAAACCCGGCCGGACCCTCCAGCCGGGTTTTTCATTTTTAAAAGGCTCTATGCTTTGCTAAGGTTAATTTTTATCTTTGCCGCTCACAAACAGAACCTATGTTGTAAATAGGAAAAAACGATGATCAAAATAACTCTCCCCGACGGTTCCGTCCGCGAATACGCAAAAGGAACAAGCGCCTTTCAGGTCGCACAAAGCATCAGCGAAGGATTAGCCAGAAATGTACTTGCCGCCAAGGTCAATGGCGAGGTCATTGATGCATCAAGGCCCATTGCACAAGACAGTACGCTTACGCTCCTGACCTGGAACGATGAACTAGGAAAGTCCACGCTTTGGCATTCTTCGGCCCACCTGCTCGCAGAGGCCCTGGAAGAACTATATCCCGGCATCAAGTTCGGTATCGGCCCGCCTATTGAAAATGGTTTTTACTACGATGTTGATCTGAATGGAAAGCAGCTTAGTCCCGACGATTTCAAAAAGATAGAAGACAAAATGCTGGAGCTTGCCCGGCAAAACAATACCTATATCCGCAAGGAAGTTTCCAAAGCCGATGCCATTGCTTATTTCACTGAAAAAGGGGATGAGTACAAACTTGACCTGCTGAAAGATCTGGCAGATGGAAGTATCACTTTTTATGAGCAGGGTAAGTTCACCGATCTTTGCCGTGGCCCGCATATTCCAAGCACCGGCTTTATCAAGGCTGCCAAAGTGATGAGCATTGCCGGCGCATACTGGAGGGGTGATGAAAAAAACAAACAGCTGACCCGTATTTATGCCATTACTTTTCCGAAAGACAAGGAACTGAAGGAATATCTGATTCTGCTCGAAGAGGCCAAGAAACGTGACCACCGCAAATTAGGCAAGGAGCTTGAACTCTTTACCTTTTCAGAAAAAGTGGGCATGGGACTTCCTCTCTGGCTGCCGGCAGGCGCATCCCTCCGGGAACGCCTTGTTCAGTTCATGCAAAAAGCGCAGATCAAATCGGGCTATCTGCCTGTTATTACGCCGCACATCGGACACAAGCAGTTGTATGTCACCAGCGGACATTATGAAAAGTATGGAGCCGATTCATTTCAGCCGATCAAGACCCCGCAGGAAGGCGAGGAATTTTTCCTGAAGCCCATGAATTGTCCGCATCATTGTGAAATCTATAAAAGCAAACCGCGATCTTATAAAGATTTGCCGCTTCGGCTTGCTGAATTCGGCACTGTTTACAGGTATGAACAGCATGGAGAACTGCATGGATTAACGAGGGTACGTGGCTTTACTCAGGACGATGCTCACCTTTTCTGCCGGCCGGATCAGCTGAAGGAAGAGTTCTGTAAGGTCATCGACCTGGTTTTGTATGTATTCAAGGCCCTTGATTTCCAAGACTATACGGCTCAGATATCACTTCGTGATCCCAATGACAAGACCAAATACATCGGTTCTGACGAGAATTGGGAAAAAGCGGAGAATGCCATCAAGGAATCGGCTCTGGAAAAAGGACTGAGGACCACCACGGAGCTGGGGGAAGCTGCTTTTTATGGCCCCAAACTGGATTTTATGGTTAAGGATGCCATCGGCAGGAAATGGCAG
>DASYGQ010000160.1:0-10017 GCA_035999585.1 Bacteroidia bacterium
TGGGTTCTTACTTTGGCAGGTACTCTTTGGTCGAATTGAGCATCCAGTTCCCTGATAGCGTCCTTACTTAGTTCATGGCTTCCGCTGGAAAAGTAAACCGACTGGCTTCCGGGTTCCTGGGCATGGAGGTGAAGGATACAGCATATCATAATTCCTAAACGTAAAAGGCCTTTCATTTTCAGCGCAATTGTTAATTCACTTTTATTTTACAGAGCTTGCTCTCTTTTTTGCGTCCGGCAAAACCCAATAAATGGTTATTCCCAACACGCATCATTTGTTGTACACACATCAGTTCATCATTTTTTGTGATATGAACAGCTACCGATTTTGTTTCTTTTCCCGATGGATCGTATTTCATACAATAAAGACTGGTTACAGCTCCAGCATAATACCCGTCAAATGGAATGATGGGACGTTCAGGATCACGTGTTTCGTTTTTATCATTGTCCATATAATAGAGATAGAGATCATTTCCAATAAGTACTGATTTATAGGAGCATGACCCGGAAGGGATATCTGAAAACACATCCGCCCCGCTTTTTTGAATTTTAGGAATTCTTTTTATCCAGCCTAATTCACCGTTGGGCAGCAGGTGAATAATAAGTAAATCCTCAAAGCCATGCCTGCCGAAATATTGAGGCCCTACGCCATAATGATCTCCCCCACCTGACTCGTAAAAAATTCTACGAGCTTCGCCAATAATACTCACACTGCCGTCTGGATAAGTGAGATACTCGCAAATTGTAAGGAAAGAGGTCCGAAGATTGTCTTGCAGTTGGCTTTGTTCTCCTTTCGCTGCTTTCTTTTTGGCCCTACCGGTTTCGAATGTAAGCAAAAGTGCTTCGGGTATTTCGTAATATCCATTTTTTAGCTTATCAAGTTTCATCCCGTTCAATCGGAGCATATACATTCCACCGACGATGGCTTTATCCTTCTGATAGTAATATCCCATTAGGTTGATATTTCCATCGATATCTTCCATCAGGTGGAAGCTTTGTGGTGAAATGTCAATGAAATCGATTGGCAGAATATCAGGTCTTGAATCTTTTGAGGTGTATTTTAATATACGCATCTGAACATCTTTTTTTCGCTTATCTTCTTCTCGGGTTAACAGAAAAACTTTCCCATTCCTGTCTACTAAATCCTGCATTACACCGATATTATCTCCTTTGAATGGGAATAAAAGCTCATCACCGAATTGCTTGTTCATTTTATCATCAAACACATAAATACCAGCTTTACGCTCCACACCCTTCTCTTCACGCATTATGTAACGCATTAAAAAGCGAGAACTGTTAGCCGATAAGGATGTTACTAATTCCTGGCTCTTTTCCATTTCCATCAGAAACAAGGGGCTGCCATCAAATTTTGCTGTTTTCAAATTGATTTTATAAGCATAAAATTTAGTAATCTTTTCTTCCGTACATGAATAAATCCAGTATACGGCTGATTTCATTTGGGCAAAGCCTTGAGTCTGGATATTATCACAAATTGTTCTTTTATTCATTCTATACGTGGCCAATACCTTCATATCCTGGTTGACAGTTTTCAGCAGAATTTCAACTTCCTGGTAGTCTGGCCCTCCACCCTTTGCCTGCTTCTGCTCAAATACCCTGACGAGGCCCAGCTTAGGGCTTCCGAGCAGACCCATATCCTGAAATCCACCAGGAATATCCAGTGATGCGCTCCAGGTGATGTTTTCATGAGTGGCCTGAGCCACAACGGTGGTAAATGATAATACTCCCATAAGGGCTCCAAAGCCTGCAATCCATTTCTTCATCTCTAGTATTTAAAGGGTTTGTAAACAAGGCTTTCATTCCACGAATCGATTGGTGCAGGAGCGAATTCAATGTGTATATCTGTGCTGATTGGTAGCAATATATACATTTTTCATAAAAAGCTCTAATCGTACACATCCACATTCGAAATTTGGCGTTCAAAGGATAATAAAGCATTGCCTCATTCTGGCAAATAAACGGATTGTGTGATGGACCGCGGATTATCATGATTGTTATGATTAACCAAATCATTTTTTATCATAACAGATCATGAGAATCAGCGGTCTATAAAGAAATCCAGCGGATATTCTTTTATTTTAAAATCATCAAATACGATTCGTTTCCCGGTAGTCCTTGTCGGGCATAGCTATTCTTACAGGAGGACTACCTGAAGTTTCCACTGATTTTCCTCATGTACTTTCTAATCTCCCACCTTCCATTTTCTATGTATTTTTACACCTGTGAACAACAAGACATTTAAGGACCTGCTCAAAGACAATCAAGCCTTTCTGCTCCCCTATCTTCTTTTTCTGCTGATCGGTGGTCTTTTGATCGCTCTTTATCCCAAGCCCGCCATTCATTTGTATATCAATGAACATTCCCAGGGTCTGGCTGATACCTTCTTCAGGTGTGTCACCTGGCTGGGAGATGGCGTGACAGTCGCCATCGTAGCCTTGTTTTTTCTGTTTTGGGAAGTCAGAAGCGGTTTGCTCCTCGCTATTTCGGGTATCCTGGCAGGAATATTTACCCAAAGCCTGAAACGTACTGTATTCTCCGACATGGAGCGCCCCAAGAAATTTTTCGAAGACCTTCATCAGCAATTGCATCTGGTGCCAGGCGTGGAGAATTACGGTGGACATACTTTTCCATCCGGTCACACCGCCTCTGCCTTCGCACTTTACTTTTCGCTGGCCATTTTGTGCAAAAACAAACCATTAAAAATGATTCTTTTCTTTCTTGCCCTCCTGGTCGGCTTTTCGAGGGTATATCTGTCGCAGCACTTCTTCAACGACATTTACGCGGGTTCTCTCGTTGGCATCGGCTCTGCCCTGCTCACCTGGCTTTTGCTCACCCGTGCTTCCTTTTTCCGCAATGCCGGATGGGTCGGCTACTCCATCCTGCGTCGTAAATCAATTTCCTTATGAAGCGCAGTCTGCTTACCCAAAACATAGCAATGGCTTTTCTGGCAGCCCTGCTCTTCATCCCATTTCTGGGTTCGGTGCATCTGTTCGACTGGGATGAAATCAATTTCGCAGAATGCGCCCGTGAAATGATTGTCAGTGGAAATTACTCCACGGTACAAATCGACTTCTTTCCTTTTTGGGAAAAACCACCGTTCTTCATCTGGATGCAGGTGCTTTCCATGAATACATTCGGGATCAATGAATTTGCAGCCCGACTGCCCAATGCTCTTTGCGGCATCGCGACATTGCTTATTGTATTCAATACCGGTCGCAAACTTTATGACGCCCGGTTCGGTGCCCTTTGGGCGCTTGCTTTTGCCGGCTCACTGCTTCCTCATTTTTATTTCAAATCAGGCATCATCGACCCCTGGTTCAACTTGTTTATTTTCCTGAGTATCGCGCAATTCATACGATATACCAATGAATATGAAAACCGGAGTTCAGGCAAATTGTTCAATGCACCTGTTGTTCTTTCAGCCTTGTTTCTTTCGCTGGCCGTGCTTTGCAAAGGACCGGTGGCCGCTCTTATTTTCGGCCTGTGCTTTGTTATTTTCCGCCTGATCCGTATGAAAGCCATCATGCACTGGAAGCATTTTCTGCTGTTCTGTCTGGTCTTTGCAGGAGTTTGCGGTTCCTGGTTTCTGAGCCTGGTGCTGAAAGGCCGCGGCGATCTGATCATTGATTTCCTGAATTACCAGATCCGTCTGTTCAGCACAGAAGATGCCGATCACGGAGGTCCATTGTATTACCATTGGATCGTTTTGCTCGTGGGCTGCTTCCCAGCCTCTGTGCTTGCCATCCGGGGGTTCCGCAAGCAGGCCGGCGACACACCTTATCAGGTTCATTTCAAACGCTGGATGTCTATTCTCTTTTGGGTGGTACTCATCCTTTTTTCACTGGTTAAAACAAAAATTGTTCATTATTCCTCACTTTGCTATTTCCCGCTCACATTCCTGGCCGCTTATACGGCCTCTAAACTGATGAATGGCGAAATAGAATGGAAAAAGTGGATGACTGGTCTCACATTATTTATCGGAGGGATACTCGGCATTTTGCTGACAAGCTTACAGTTCATTGCCTCCTCCAAAGACAAGATCATTGCATCCGGGATGATTCACGACGCCTTCGCAACAGCCAATCTGAAGGCTGATGTGAGGTGGAATGGATTTGAGTTTCTGATCGGTATTATCTTCCTGGCCGGCGTCATAGCTTGTGCCGTTCTGGTGATGCGGACTGAGATAAAAACAGCTGTATTCAGTCTGTTTTTGCTTACACTCCTGGCAACCGATCTCAGTGCCTGGGTCTTTGCTCCCCGGATTGAAGGCTATTCTCAAAACGCAGCGATTGCGTTTTATGAATCACTGAAAGGGAAAGACTGTTATGTGGATGTGGCCGGTTTCAAAAGCTATGCCCATTTGTTTTATTCAGCCAAACAGCCGGCTGCGAATGAAAGTCCCCTCTTTAAAACATACTTAATGGCGCACGATACCGCCGCGCCTCATCAGAGAAAACTCCCACCCAAAGAAACAGATCAGATTTACTCCAACTGGCTACGGGATGGCGCAGTGGACCGTCCGGTCTATATTGTCTGCAAAAACACCCATGAGAAAGAGTTCCAGGAGACTTTCCCCTGGTTTGAAAAGCTATCGGAGAAGAATGGATTTGTGTTCTTCAGGCGGATGGATATGGTCTCTCATTCCAACTGAAAAAATCATTCTTTTCTCTTCCAGATTGAATAACCTCTGAAATTCCCAATCGGGGGCAAAACCACTCTTTCCTAAATAGGCCGCTGATTTTCATGATTTATTAAGATAAAATATGATCTTTTAAATCATAAAATCCTAATAATCATGAAAATCAGCGGCCTATTCCTAATTACTGGTCTGCCGATTGCTTTTAATGCTTGAAGCGAGATTGTTTGAAAATTCCAGGAAAATAAAGAAGGATAATTGACAAAATGACAGAACGAAAAGGAAGTATTGGCAGAAAGAAGGGAAAAAGTGCTGAATGATCGAACGACTTTAGCCAAAGTGAGTTCGGTTGTAACCAAACAACCAGCAGTTGTAGTCGAAGTGTGTTTGGTTGTAACCAAACAACCAGCGGTTGTAGTCGAAGTGTGTTTGGTTGCAACCAAACAACCAGCGGTTGTAGTTGAAGTGTGTTTGGTTGTAACCAAACAACCAGCGGTTGTTGTCGAAGTGAGTTTGGTTGTAACCAAACAACCAGCGGTTGTAGTCGAAGTGAGTTTGGTTGTAACCAAACAACCAACGGTTGTAGTCGAAGTGTGTTTGGTTGTAACCAAACAACCAGCGGTTGTAGTCGAAGTGAGTCCGGTTGTAACCGGGCAAGCACCAGTTGTAATCAAAGTGAGTCCGATTGTAGCTTGATTGAGTCTGGTTGGGTCTGTTCAGGGTCTGTTCAAGGAACTGCGTTTAATTAAACAATGCAATAAGTAATCCTCCTGAACTCGGGCAGGAACTTTCAATGTTCAATTCTTAAGAAGGGGAATTATTTTTGAATTTCATACATCTCCGACTTTATCCATCCCCATTTATTGAGACGATGCTTCAGAGATACATTCAGACATCCAAACCCGTATTTCATACTCCGTCTGAAATTAATGGAGCTGGCTTCGGGAAAATATTTTGTGGGACAAGTTACTTCCGCAATTTCGAAGCCTGCATAGATAATCTGGGAAAGCATCTGGTTGTCGAATACAAAGTCGTCCGAATTCTGATCCATCCGGATGGTTTGCAAAACTTTTTTGCTGAAAGCCCGGTAACCGGTATGGTATTCCGACAGCTTCTGGTTGACGAGAATATTCTGCGAAAGTGTGAGAAAGCGGTTGAAGACATACTTGTAAATGGGCATGCCGCCTTTCAGTGCTCCCTTGCCCAGAATTCGTGAACCCAGGACAACAGGATATAAATCGTTTGCAATCAGATAGGCCATGCTGTGGATGAGACGAGGCGTATACTGATAGTCGGGATGCAACATGATGACGATATCCGCACCCAGTTCCAGGGCCTTGTTGTAACAGGTTTTCTGGTTACCGCCGTAGCCGGTGTTTTTTTCGTGGCGGATCACATTGGTGATGCCAAGCTTTTTACCTACTTCAACTGTATGGTCGCGGCTGGCGTCATCCACCAGAACCACATCATCCACGATATCAAAAGGAATTTCCCGGTATGTTTTTTCCAGAGTAAGGGCTGCGTTGTATGCCGGCAGTACGACCACTAATTTTTTACCTAGTATCATGCAATTGAAGAAGATTAATTCAAAGATGTTTCGACTCCTTTTCCCCGCAGAAGTTTAGCCCGCCTAGTCGATTTTTTTTACTGTTTTAAGATTAAGAGAATTCAGCACATTCACGGTGAGCCCGGTGATATTGTTTTGTACCAGTCTGACAACGCGGTCGTGATACAAAGGTACGACAGGCGCCTCATCAATGACAATGCGCTCCATCTCGTAGTAATATTCTCTTCGCAGTGAGTCATTCTGTTCATTCAAAGCCTTATCATACAGGTTATCAAAGCGCTGGCTTTTGAAATGCGTATAGTTGGAGCCGTTGGGCGAAAAGTTACGGCTGTAAAACAAAGCCAGAAAATTGATCGGATCAGGGAAATCACCTACCCATGACTTTCTGAAAAACCCCATTTTCCCGTTTGCCACACCCTCACGAAAGGCGCCATCGTCCACCACATTGATCATGATTTTAATGCCTATCTGGCGAAGCTGAAAACGAACGAATTCAGCCAGATCGAGGTATTGCTTTGTTGTATTCAGTGTCATCTCGGGAAGCGACTTGCCCTCCGGGAAACCTGCCAGGTACATGAGTTGCTTGGCCTTTTCCGGATTATAAGCATATCCCTGCACCTGACTGTTATCATACTGTGGCATGCCATGAGGTACAAAACCATTGACAGCCGGGGTGCCAATATTATAACGGAGGTATTTTATCATTTTCTCACGATCGATCCCGTAATTGATGGCCTGGCGCAGCGCTTTCAGCCGAAGGGGGCTTGTATGTACCTCGCTGATGCTTTCATCCACCAGAATCCCGAGATAATCTGTTTTCAGAAAAGGCTGGCTTTGCAGCATGAAGCGGTTTTTGTAAATGCTTTTCAGTTCTCCGTTGGAAGTAAGCACTTCTTTGGCGTTGAAGGCATCAAAACCCGAAATCATATCCACATTGCCTTTGAGAAAATTAAGCCAGGCCGATTCCCGGTCGTGAATAAACGAAACACTGACAGCATCGAGATACGGAAGCGCATGCCCTGCTTCTTTTTCAAAATACAGTTCATTCCTGGCTAACAGCAGCTTCTGGCCTTCTTTCCAGATACGGAGGTAAAAAGGACCTGTACCAATGGGGTTTCGTCCAAAGTCCGCTTTGAAATGATCGGCTATTTCATGGGGAACCACTGAGAAAAATTTCATGGTCAGTATCCCCAGAAAAGGAGGAGAAGGCTTTTTGATATGAATTAGGAACGTACTGTCATTCACAGCGGCAAATCCTTTCTGACCAGTAGCTGTGTTACGGTCAAAATATTCAAGAAGGTCGGCAGCCTTTGATACACTCATATTGAAAAGGCGCTCAAAGCTGTATTCAAAATCTGCAGCAGTCGCCCTGCGGCCTTTGCCTCCTGGAAACAGTGCATGGTCATGAAAAAACACATCGTTCCTGAGGTGGAAGGTATAGGTCAGTCCGTCACTGCTGAGCTCCCAGCTCCGGGCAATGCAAGGCCTCACCTGAATGGAATCATTCATCTGTACCAGTCCGTTGAAAAGCTGATTGACAGCCCAGATATTTTCGAAATTGCTGGCGGCGGCAGGATCGAGCGAGCTGACTACACCCAGCTCATTGTAACGGAAGATCATGCGTTCTTTGTGATCCGCATCTGAACCGGAGGAACAGGAAGCAATAAGAAGTGTCAGAAAAAATCCCGGCAGAAGAAGCTTCTTCATGAATACACGATTGGTCAAACAATTTTAATCAAAAGCAGGCCAGTCCTGACATACGCCGCATCCGGCTTTATAAACAGGTTTATTAACAATAAGACAAACGAAAGAAATTGCTTCAGGCATTACAAGCCGGCAGGCAAGCCTGATTGCAGGAAATGCAGGCTTCGGGCCAGATATTCCTGCATGATCACATCTTCATTCACAAAAGCTATTTCCTTCCGGAAAGTGGCATGAAGGCGTTCGATGAAAGGAGATGATTTCGCCGGTCTTCTGAACTCCAGAGCTTGCGCTGCATTCAGAAGCTCGATGGCCAGAATTTGCTCGGTATTTACTACCACCCTGTAACATTTGGTCGCTGCATTGGCACCCATGCTCACATGGTCTTCCTGACCATTGGATGAAACGATAGAATCAACCGATGCCGGACTGCAAAGCTGCTTGTTCTGACTAACGATGGAGGCCGCGGTATATTGAGGAATCATAAAACCTGAATTGAGTCCGGGCTTCGCAACCAGAAAAGGTGGCAATCCGCGAAGGCCGGCAATAAGCTGATAGGTGCGCCGTTCTGAGATATTGCCCAGCTCAGCGAGGGCAATGGCCAGGAAATCAAGTGCCAGAGCAAGTGTTTGTCCGTGAAAATTACCACCTGAAATGATTTGATCATCTTCCGGAAAAATGGTTGGGTTGTCGGTGACGGAATTGATTTCAGTCAGAAACACTTTCTCTGCATAGGCAATGGCATCTTTGGAAGCGCCATGAACCTGCGGCATGCAGCGAAAGGAATAAGGATCCTGAACATGGGCTTTCTGCCGGCCGATCAGCTCGCTTCCTTCCAGCAGTTTTCGGATATTTTCTGCCGTCTTAACCTGACCGGGGTGCGGACGGATTGCATGGATATTGGCAGAAAACGGATCTTTACGGCCGTCAAAGGCCTCCAGCGACATCGTTCCGATCACATCGGCGGAAGCGGATAACCGGGCTGACTTCAGCAGGCACCAGACACCATAGGCACTCATGAACTGCGTTCCGTTCAGAAGAGCAAGCCCTTCTTTTGATTTCAGGCGAACCGGCACGAGCTTATGCTGCTTCAGCACATCAGAGGCTTTCTGCTTCATACCCTTGTGCCACACCTCCCCCATTCCCAGCAGGGCAAGCGACAAATGAGCAAGCGGTGCCAGATCACCCGATGCACCCAATGAGCCCTGCTGATAAACAACAGGAAGAATATCCAGATTAAAAAAATCAATTAATCGCTGAACTGTTTCCACCTGCACACCCGATTTGCCATAGGAAAGGGATTGCACCTTCAGAAAGAGCATCAGTCTTACCACATCTGCCGGCACCTCTTCTCCGGTGCCACAGGCATGCGACATCACCAGGTTTTGCTGGAGCTGCTCCAGGTCGGCTTCCGGGATCGACACATTATACAATGAGCCGAACCCGGTATTGATACCATAAACAGGTGTTTTCTGGCTCGCCATTTTACGATCCAGATACTCGCGGCAACGGAGGATATTATTTTTGGCTTCAGCGGAAAGTTCAAGCCGGTAAGGACCGGACATGATTTTTTCGACAAGAGCAAGGTCAATCTGCTGGGTGGAAATGGAATGTGTATTCATGAAAAAAATTTAGGGATCTTAATCTTTATGATCTTTCTTCAGCCGGGCAATCAGTTCAGCGATCTTTACTTTCTCCTGTGTTCCGTCGAGCATATTTTTAAGCATGACCTGCCCTGCGCTCATCTCTTCGCTTCCGGCAACGGCTACCCAGGCAATGCCTTTCTTATTGGCATAATCAAACTGTTTTTTTATTTTGCTTATATCCGGGTAAATCTCGGCACTGATGCCTGCCTTGCGCACCTGAGCCAGCAAAGGCAGACAATAAGCCTGTTCTGCTTCTCCGAAGTGGGCAAACAGAAGCGTCGTCGTAGCCGATACCGATTGCGGATACAGATTGAGTTCATTCAATACATCAAAAATACGATCGGCTCCGAATGAGATGCCCACACCCGACACACCCGGCAAGCCGAATATACCTGTGAGGTCGTCGTAGCGACCGCCACCGCAGATGCTGCTCCGGAGCGTGCCTGCATT
>DASYGQ010000223.1:0-4067 GCA_035999585.1 Bacteroidia bacterium
AAAGCATGGATGAACTGGGTTCTTCCATGAAAGACCTGACAAAAAGTTATCCTAAATAAAAAGCGTGCGATGTCCCGGAATCAAGTATTATGCTTGGTTCCGGGTAATTGCATTGTTTCAATTATCCCCTAACAAAACAAATAATGACTGTCTTCAAAGCATCCCGCATTTCACCCGGCAACAACTTCTTTCCCATTCATATTCAAATCAACGGATTCGGCATTACGCTGAACAAGCCGGGCTTCCTGTCGTTCTCTGAAAAGACAATTGCTTTTGCCAATATCACCGCCATCAAACTTCATTGCCAGTTTCTGGGTTATTCGGCTATTACAATAAAGGGAACGGGATATCCGGACATCAAAATCGGTGGATTCTCAAAAATGGAGGTGAGGAGAATGAAACAGATGATACTGGCTAATCTTCAGAAATTCAGCTAGCCTATTTTTCTTTTCCAGGATACTTATTAATATCTGCAACTGTTTGTTCCAGGTCATTGAGTTGCTGACCGAACTCTTTCTCGAATTTCCAGAGTTTATCTTTTCCCTCCTCATTGAATTCAGCCAGTTTCTTACGCAATACCGTATTCTGATGTTCTGCATCTGCTATGCTCTTGCGGTATGCAGCGCTGGCATCTGCGTCATTTTTGGGGAGGGCCTTTTTCAATTCCTCTACGCGTGTTTCAATTTTATTCAGCCTTCCCTGAGCCTGCTCCTTGAAAAGCTGAAACTCCTCAAAATAACCGTCTTCAGCTTCTTTCTTTACAGCCTGCAGATCAGTGCCGGTTTGTTTCACTTCAGAATCCATATCTTCCTTTTTCTTGTCGGTTGAACGACAGGAAAAAAGGGAGAATGCCAGCAGGCAGATAAAAACAATGTATTTGAAGTTCATGGTTAATAGTTTATCACATGAAGAATCAGGGCAGCCTGATAAGACTTCCCTGCACTTCAATGGTTATGTCTACAAATGGCTTTGGGGCAAATCGTTCTTTGCTCCGGAGTTTGTTTCCTGGCTGCTTCCGGCAGATGCAAATGCATTTTCTGCTTTGTTATAGACCTGCTCAACTGTTTCTTTGACACGGTCGGTTACATCACAGGCCATATCTTTAGCGCCTTTGAATATTTTCTTGCGGGTTTCGCTCCCTTTATCGGGCGCAAACAAGATACCCAGCGCGGCACCGGCAGCTGCGCCTGCAATCAAAGCACCGATAACTTTGGCACTGCCTGTTGATTCTGAATTGCTCATAGAATTAAATTTAGGTTGTTTAAGTAAGAGAATAAAATTTCAGGGCAAGAAATACGAGTAGCCCCATAACGAAAAAGGTAAAGAAAAAAACACGTATGAATTGGGGCACTCCAAGCTCAGCTACGAATATCCTAACCGGTTGTGTAATATATCTGTTCAACAACAGAGAAAGCTTATACCACCTCGTCTCTCCTCCGATCACATAATCCGGAACTCCGCTACGAGCTTCCTGTATGGCCTGAGCAATGGCTTCATCGGAACTCATCAGCAGAATCTGTGATTCGGGGTATCTGCCTTTCATTACTTGCAATAAATTCATTCCTCTTTCTCCGGTATATTCCTTGTCGTTCAGGTAAAAGTTAAGCACGATCACATGAGGCGTTGTATTCATGACAGCAAGGCTGCTTTTTTCATTGAAATAAACCGACACATCCAAACTTTTCTGAAAAGTACGCCTGAGGTATCTACGCAGCGAAAGAGCCCTTTTTTTATTGTTATCGACAATGAATACTCTTAAAATGCGGTCTTCCATTTCACAAAAATGGTTTTAGAATGCAAACATTGACCAAAAATAACGGCTGAGATAAGCGGACGGAATCATATTCGTTGAACAGGAACGAAAAATAGCCAGAACAGTCAGATATAAAGATCAATGTGAGCTCCTCCAAAACAAAAAGCCTGCTCTTATTTAGGAGCAGGCTTTGAAGAAAAGGCAGGCATATTAAATCAGGTTCAGTTTCTCGAGCAGATTTTTCTTGTACGACATTCCGATTGGTATCGGATGTTTTCCAATATAGGCCGTATTTTCCTCGATACTTTCAATCCGATTTACGGCGATGAGGTAAGACCTGTGTAACCGGAAAAACATGCCCGGAGGAAATTTTGTTTCAATGGCCCGAAGGGTAATGTGAACCGTATGCCTCTTATCAGTTGTGTAGATATTCACATAATCACCCAGCGCCTGGATGTAAAGAATATCTTTCACTTCAATGCGGGTAAGCAAAGAGTTTGAACGGATAAAAATGCTGTCTTTTTCCTTACCACTTATTTCAAGGCTCTGATTATTGCTGTCGAAAAACTCCTTGGCCCTTGCGATAGCGGCCAGGAAGCGGGGCAATTCAACAGGCTTGGCCAGGTAATCAGCCACATTCAGATCAAAGCCATCAATGGCATACTCCTTTTTGGAAGAAGTAAGAATGATAATGGGTCTTTTTTCCAGATTTTTGATCAGTTCAAGACCGGTCATTCCCGGCATCTCAACATCCAATATAACAAGATCAATGGTTTCAGTACTTAGGAAATTCAAAGCATCTGTAGCATTGGAAAACTCCTGAACAAGCTCTAAATAATCAACCTGGGAAATCATTTGACGCAATGCTCTGAGAGCAAGTGGATCGTCATCTACTATTATACACTTCATGTGATTTATCTGTGTTTATATGAATAATCTATTTTATCTATCAAACAAAGATAAAGAAGATATACCTGAAACTTTCCCTGCTTTTCCGTTTTTTTTATTTGAAAAAACCTGATTCAATCTTTTTTAGCATGATAAATTACTGATAAACAGAAGCATTTCCTGAAGAATTTCTCAAATCAGGGCGTTTTTTAAATGGGCAGGAAAAGCAGATCGGGAACGATGAATTTGGAAACAGGCAAATAATCTACGGAGAAGGGATATTTTATTGTTCTTCTTCTTTGAAAAATTCCATCTTATCGAGGTCGATAATATTGATGTTGCGATAATAAAAATTCAGAATGTCGCGGTATGAGTAACCTAACCTTGCCATGTTCATGGCTCCTTCCTGACAGAGGCCCACGCCGTGTCCATATCCCTTTCCCCTGAAAATAACCGAATCGTTTTTCTCTTCTACAGAAAAATAAGTGGATTTGAGCTGGAAATCTGCTCTGATAACTTTAAGAGGTATTTTGAGACCGTTGTCGTTGAAGTAAACACTTCTTCCATTGGGAGAACAGTTCATTGCACTCTTAACAGCCACCGTATCATTAACCGGGAAGCGATGTTTCAACTGAAGGTAATTCTTCCAGTCTTCCGAAGAAATATGCCGCTCCCAGCGTGCATGAGGCATCCGGATGCAAAAAGAATCAATGACGGATTTGAGACAGGTTGAGCTTTTGCCCCACACATCTTCCGAGTTAACTGTTTGCCCCCCGCAGTTCGAGCAAAATGTGGTGGAGATCAGTTTCAGATCATTATCCACTGCAATGAGATCTTTGGTTGAATGCGCTGCAGCATAGATTCGCTTATCTTTTGCATGTCCGCGAAAAACCTGGCAATGCACCTGATCGCAAAGGTTGAAACCTTCCGCTGAATGTTTATTCAGATTGGCCAGCGCATAAGTACGACAAAGTATCGATTGCACTTTGTAAAATTCATCTTTCGCAACGGTCCCCGATTCTGCTTCCACCACACCAGCCACGTACTTTTCAAAATCGACATGATTGATGAGAAAAAACTGATCTTTTTCAATGCTGATGTTGAGATCATCGTCATACAGGCGAAGGCCAAGCAATGGTGCGAGGCACTTCATCCGGAACCCGCTGCCCGGAGTCACCGCGCGCAACGTAATGTTTTTAAATGTCCCCAGATTTATTTCCATCGTCTTAGAAACAATGGAATCTCCCTTCAGACGAAACTCAATGATTGCTGCAGAAAGTGTATCACCGATCCTTTTTCCATCAGCTGCCAGCAAATACTTTCCCGAAGTCACGGAAATAACAATAGCGGTAGCCTTCTGATCTCCGAGTATATGAATATCAACGGATGATGCACAAGCGGATGTTGCGCTCAGTATCAAAAAACA
>DASYGQ010000230.1:0-6566 GCA_035999585.1 Bacteroidia bacterium
GGAGCGATGGACTGGCTTCCGAACCAGGAGTCGGTTCGCTGGGTGCTCGATCATCTCTGGGATCGTCTGGTAGTGTCACACCCCGGTCTGCATTTCTACATTGCCGGACGCAACATGCCACGCTGGCTCAAGGAACTGAACAGAAAGCAGGTTTCTGTTTTCCCCGACATCCCTGATGCCGATGCATTCATGTCTGACAAAGCCATTCTGCTGGCGCCCTATTTTTCGGGTGGTGGGATGCGTGTGAAATTCATTGAAGCGATGGCCCGGAAAAAAACGGTCATTACCACTGGCATTGGTGCCGAAGGGATTGAGGGCCGCGATGGAGATCATTTCCTGCTTGCCCAAAGCGAGGAGGGGCTGTTGGCTGTGACCGATAAATGCATTCGTGATGCTGCGCTGCGGGAAGCCATCGGTGATAAGGCAAGGAGCCTGGTGGCCAATAAATACGATAGCCGCAGGATAGCAGAAAAGCTCACGGAACTGTTTGCCAAGTTGTAAAACCCGGCATTCTGAGCTGTATGACCGGAAAGGACAGATACCATGATTTTTTTATATCTTGCAAGCCGTAAACCATGTGTTTTTTCCTTGGGTTCACCGGCTCATCAGGCAGTGTGAACGGAAAATAAAGCAGAGCATTTTGATCATCATTTTACTGTTTGAATTTCATTTGGTGCTTCGGGGCGCCCCGTTGGGTAAAAGATTGGTGGAGGTTTAAACAGTTTGTTAGGCAGGAATGAAACTTTTATATTTAACATCCCGTGTTCCGTTTCCACTTGACAAAGGGGATAAAGTACGTGCCTATCATCAGATTGAGGAACTTTCGAAATACCACGAAGTCTGTCTTTTCTCATTGAATGATCAGGATCTGCATCCCAAAGCGCTGGAGTCTCTCCGGAAAATATGTTCCCGTGTGGAGGTGGTCAACCTGAATAAAGCCGAACTGTTCCTGAATCTGATCCGCACCTTTGCCGGAAACAAACCCATGCAGGTGGGCTATTTTCACAATGCACGCACGCAGGCCGCTTTTCTCAGGCTTTTCAATGAATTCAAACCCGATTATGTTTTCTGTCAGCTGATACGAACCGCTGAATATGCCCGGGGCCTGCCATCATCCAAAACACTCGATTACATGGATGTGTTCTCAAAAGGTATTGAACGCAGGATCAAAAAGGTGAATTTCTTCCAGCGTCCTTTCTTCCGCATGGAATACAAACGTCTGCTCCGTTACGAAAACGAGATATTCAAAGAGTTTGACAACCGGACCATTATATCGAAGCAGGACAGGGACCTGATACCTCATCCCGATAATTTATCCATCGAAGTGATTCCCAACGGAGTTGATCTCGGCTTTTTTCATGCACCCGAACCCGGTGAGCAATTCCGGAAAGAGTTTGAGATTATTTTCAATGGAAACATGAGCTATCCGCCGAATGTGGAGAGCGCTGTTTTCCTGGTGGATTCGATCATGCCTCATGTCTGGAAGAAATACCCCAAGGCGCGTGTTTTGATTTCCGGTACCAACCCGGCCAACCGGGTGAGAGAGCTGAGCAGTGAGCGGGTGCGTGTGAGTGGCTGGGTGGAGGATGTGCGGACCAACTTTGCCAAAAGTCAGATGCTTGTGGCTCCTATGCAGTCGAGCATCGGGCTTCAGAACAAGCTCATCGAAGCCATGGCCATGAAGCTGCCTTGCGTTACATCCACGCTTGCCAACAATGCACTGGCCGCCAAAGACGGAGTAGAGGTACTGGTGGCCGATGAACCTGCCGAATATGCAGAAAAGATCTTTCTCCTGATCGAGAACAAAGCGTTTGCCCGGCAGATTGCTGAAAAGGGCTATGCCTTTGTAAAAGAATCCTATAACTGGGCGAAAGCAGGTGAACAGCTGAATGCCCTGATTGTCCAAAAAAAATAATCACCGATGCCAAACCATGCTCCATGAGTGAACGCAGCTTAATTCTCAACAGTCAGCAAATCACACAGAAGATCGACCGGATGGCCTGGGAGATTTTTGAAAACAACTCCACAGAAACAGAGTTGGTTGTCGTTGGCATCCGTTCCAACGGATTTTTGCTGGCCAAACGCATTGCGGAGGTTCTGGGCAGGATATCACCCATACAGATCAGACTCATTGAACTGGCCATTAACAAGCAGAATCCGATTGAACAGGAGATTGCCTTACAGGTGCCTGGAGCAGAGCTTAAGGACCGGGTGATTATTGTGGTGGATGATGTGTTGAATTCCGGAAAGACACTGATGTATGGAGTCAAGCCATTCCTGGCTGTGCCACTGAAGCGCTTGCAGACAGCGGTATTGGTTGACCGCAATCACAACCGGTATCCCATCAAATCGGATTATACGGGACTTTCCCTGGCAACCACGCTTCGGGAACATGTGGTGGTGGAAATGGATGTCGCAGGCAAGGAAGCCGCTTATCTTACGTAAGCTCTCCTTTGGGCAGGGCTTTCCGGATAAAGTCGGCCAGCTCATGGATGTCAAGATCTTTTGCCTTCACTTTGTAGGATGCTTCCGAATAATAGGGCTCCCGTGTTTCGAGGTGAGTCACGATAAACTGATACAAGTCTTCTGCTGATTTCCCGGATACAAGCGGTCTTTCAGTCTTTGCCTCGCGCAAACGGCTCACGAGGGTATTGGCGCTCATTTTAAGGTATATGGTGAGCCCGTTCTGGTTCATGAGCTCCATGTTGTTATAGTGACAGGGGGTACCGCCGCCTGTGGAGATCACGATATTGTCTTTCGGGAGCAGGCTGATAAGCATGTTATGCTCCATTTCACGGAATTTCTCTTCACCATCTTCCTGGAATATGTCGTAGACCGATTTGCCTACTGCTTTTTCAATGAGTTCGTCGTGATCGGCGAAGGAATAGCCAAGGAGTTTAGCCAGTTTTTTACCTGCAGTGCTTTTGCCGCTGCCCATGTAACCGATGAGGAATATTTTCATGTCCGGATTTTTAAATGTACAAGACAAAAGGAACGGAAATCAATTGAACTCCCTTAATTAGGGAGAATAAGCATTTTTTCTTCACCACCGAGGCTGATGCCATAGTTGATGGATATCATTTTACCTTTTTCAAAATAGAAGTCGATCAGGGCATCATCGAAGCTGATTCTTCTCTCTCCCCATTCATGATCCTCAACATCAATGAGTTTGAATCCTTTCAGGGTGAAGAAGTCTTTCAGTTCAGGTTCAGTCAGGCGAAAGATTTTTTTTCCCCATAAAATGGATTCGGGATGGTCGATCTCCACGCAGCTGAATTTATTGCCTTGCTGGATATCGAAGAAGAGCGAAAAACCCTTTTCCCAGAAATGCCAGACAAGTGAATAGGTGTCCGCAACACCTTCCAGCTGCTCGGTCTCATCCGGCTTGCCGAAATGTCCTTCAGCCTCCTGAGTGGAGGTGCCAAAGGCCAGGCTATTGATCCCGCTGCGGGGCTTTATTTCGAGTATGGGATCCGGCATAGTGAAATATTGCTTTCCTTTCAAAGATAAAAAAATAATCACAACACCCTGTAATTGCGGGATTTGATAAATATTATGAAATTATTTTTTGGGATTTTGAATATTCAGAATAATGCTGTTATATTTGCAGCCGTTTTAAGAAAGCCAATACATTTATTCGATTCCGTAGCTCAGTTGGTAGAGCACAACACTTTTAATGTTGGGGTCCTGGGTTCGAGCCCCAGCGGGATCACAGAAAATCAGAGCGAGAGTGAGAGCGTAGAGCGTCACTCTCGTTTTTTTTGCATCCTATCCAGCCTGTATTTGTCATTCAGAAGGTGTGGGGAATGATCGGCAGAAATCCCCCTTCAGCATATTCCAGATTATTATGCCACGATTAAGTGGTATTGTTGGTTGAGGCAACTTTCGTAAATTTGGTTAACTAAAATGCCCAAGCATGACAACGACTGCCCTTAAAAAACAAGTTGACAACTATCTGCCTCTTTTATCCGCCAAACAACAGATATTAATCCTTGAAATGATTAAGAGTTTTTTAAATGTCGACAAAGACAACGGCAGGATTAGTCGAAAACAATACAACAAGGAAATAAATGAGGCTGTTTCCAGAATAGAGAAAGGTAATTTCGTTACGCACAAAGATGCCCTGAAGGAATTGTCTAAATGGTAAAATCGCATTCTTTCAGGATAATTTGGGACAGGAATGCCCTCGATAATTTGAAGGAAATTCTGACTTACCTCGAGAAGCAGAGTACCCAGGCACCTAAAATCGTTAAGCGGGCCATTACTGAAAGACTTGATTTAATGAAGTTAAACCCGCTCATTTCGGAGCCCGATAAACTCAAAGACATTCCAAACAAAGACTTCAGAGCATTTGTAATCTTTAGTTATAGGGTTACTTATCAAATTAAGGTCGATCGGAAGGAAATCAGGATCGTAAGGATCAGGCACACCAGTAGAGAACCTATGGGTTATTAACTGCCTTCCTGATTGTGAGGAATGAATTTTCAATATGCAATCATTAAGACAAGCTTTCATCGAAGTTGTCGAAAGTCTTCCTGATTCCTCTTCCCTGGAGGAAATTATGTATGAATTGAATAACAGCCCAGGTGCTGGAGGGCCTTGCCGACGAAGAAAAAGGCGAGACAATCACAACCGCTGAAGTGCCGCTAAAATATTTTCCATACATAGTGCTTTATAAAGCCGAAGACAAAAAGAGGTGTTCGTGCTTTAATTTGCAATCAGAAATTGAAACGGTGAGCGATTCATTAAGGTCATATCAAAAAGAAGGCATCAGCAACATTTTCAAATGTTGGAAAGATGGCAAGAGAAGCGTCCTGTTTCAAATGCCAACCGGTACAGGAAAAACTGTTCTTTTCTCCGAAATCGTTCGGATGGGTTTTCAAAAGAAAAGAAAAATTCTCATCGTTGTTCATCGAATTGAGCTGGTGGAACAAATCATTCAGAAATTGCATAGTAAAGGGGTAGAGGCAGGTCGAATTGTTGCCGGTAAGACTTCTGACTATTCCAAAATAGTGCAGGTGGCCAGCATACAAACCCTTTCAAGAAGAGAACATCCTGAAGCAAATCTTATCATCATCGACGAATGCCATCATGCAAAAGCTGAAATCTACAAAAGTCTTTGGGAGATTTACCCGGATGCCAAATTTTTAGGGGTTACGGCAACTCCGGTTCGGTTAAGCGGGGAGGGGTTCGATGATATTTTTGATGAGTTGATTGTTTCGATGTCTGTTCAGAAATTCATTGAGCAGGGATATCTGATTCCGGTATCACACTATGTATGTTCTACCCCCGATCTTTCAAAAGTCAAGAAGAGGCAGGGTGATTACGCTACCCAAATGCTTTCCGATGTTATGATGGATAATGCGGTGATGTCCGATTTGATTGAGGGTTACATTGAAAAATGTGCCGGGAAATCGGCAATTGTATTTGCAGTCGACGTTGCACATAGCAAAGAAATTATCGCAAGGTATACACAGGCTGGCATCCGGGCAGCTCATATCGACGCCAAAACACCGAAGCAAGAGAGGGAGCAAATGCTAGCGGACTTTAGGGCTGGAATTATCAAAGTAATCAGTAATGTTGAAATCATCACCGAAGGTTTTGATTTCCCGGAATGCGAAGCAATTCAATTAGCGAGGCCCACTAAATCGCTTGCTTTATATCTGCAAATGGTCGGCAGGGTAATGAGGACGGCCAAAGGGAAAACGGAAGGAATAATTCTGGACAATGCAGGACTTTGGCTTGAACATGGACTTTCAATTATAGACCGGGAATGGACTTTGGAAGCAACCCTGAAGAAAAGCAAAAAGGAAATGCATTTTTCTAATGAGGTGGCAATGGATATCGACGGTGTGATTCGGGAAATTAATCGTAAGAGACCAGAAGAAGTAAAAGGTCTTCGCTTAGTCCCATTGACCTTCGAAATGAAAAGACTGCTGAATTTCGAGTCGCATTTATCAAACGTTAAAATAAGAGACCAGAACCTTTTAGCGGCCTATTACAAGTATATGGAGGAATTAAAGGTTGATGAGATACAAATAACAAAGCAAGAATTTGAATACATCAAGAAAAGATTGAATTTCTTTAACAGAACGGCGAATCCGGGAAAGGGTTATAAAGAAGGATTCTGGCATATACAGGCTCGAGAGCTATTTAGTCAATCGAACACTTAGAGATAGCCGAAGAGCAGTTTTTCCTTGAACCAGAGTCTTTGTCTTGCATTGGGTGTTGCCATGATTTTAATCTGAATACCAGGATTTGGAGTAAACGTTGATTCCTTGCGTTGCTCTTTCAATGGTAAATGATTCTGTTATTTCACGCCGGGTAATTCTGCATTTCATCCTTCAATACACACAGTTCACTCAATCATTTGTGTCATTCAATCAAATGATAACAGGAGGAATGACTATTTGACTTAACTTGTCGCTCAAATCCTAAATTTTTATTCGCATCACAACCGCATTCGTGCTTAACCTGATTCTTGTAAATTTCGTCAGGGGAGGCAATTGAATAATAGGATGCTCAGGCTCAGAAATTAAACCTAATCTCAAAACCATGAAAAAACT
>DASYGQ010000233.1:0-9825 GCA_035999585.1 Bacteroidia bacterium
TCCCGAGATCCTGTACCTGGCAGAAATGATGAATTTTCCGGGTGTGATCAACGACGATAAGGAAGTGCTCGCTAAAATTGCCATTGCTCATAAATACAAGAAGCCTGTGGATGGCCATGCTCCGGGACTGAGAGGCGAACCCCTCAGGAAATATTTTTCCGCCGGCATCAGCACCGATCACGAATGCTTCAAACACGAAGAAGCGCTGGAGAAGCTGCACCTCGGTATGAAAATATGGATACGGGAAGGAAGTGCCGCCAAGAATTTTGAAGAACTGATTCCTTTGCTCGCCGATTATCCCGACATGATCTCTTTTTGTTCCGACGATCTGCATCCCGACAGTCTTGTAGCCGGTCATCTAAATCTGCTTGTTAAAAGAGCGCTTGCCAAAGGGCATGATCTGTTTCATGTGTTGCGAGCCTCTTCCTATAATATCATCAAACACTATCAATTGCCGGTGGGCCTGCTTCAGAAGGGCGACAGCGCTGATTTCATCCTGGTGGATAATCTGAATGAGTTCAATGTCCTGAAAACTTATATCAAAGGCACCCTGGTTGCGGAAGGCGGCAAATCCAATATCCATGCCCCTAAGGCTTCGATTGTCAATAATTTCAAATGCAAACCGAAAGCTGTTGAAGACTTTCAGGTACCTGCACTCTCCGGTAAAATGCGTGTGATCGAGGTGCTTGATGGTCAACTTATCACCAATAAGCTGAGCCTTTCCTGCAAGGTGGTGGATGGTTTTGCGGTGGCTGATCCGGAGAAAGATGTGCTGAAGATTGCTGTTGTGAACCGTTATTCAGATGCCGTTCCTGCCGTGGCCTTCATCAAGAATGTAGGATTGAAACGGGGAGCGATTGCATCCTGTGTGGCACATGACTGTCATAATATTGTGGTGGTCGGTACAAACGATGAGGACATCTGTGCCGCCGTCAATCTCATCATTGCTTCTCAGGGAGGCATTTCGCTGGCTGACAGAAGGCATCAGGAAGTATTGCCACTTCCGGTAGCCGGCATCATGAGCAATCTCGACGGATATGAAATTGCGGAGCAATATACCCGGATTGACCAGAAGGCGAAAGAGCTGGGCTCCACGCTCCGGGCTCCTTTCATGAGTCTTTCGTTTATGGCGCTGCTGGTCATACCTCAGCTGAAGCTGAGTGACAAAGGTTTGTTTGACGGAAACATTTTTGAATTCGTACCGGTGTTTGAGACACAGCCGGTTTCCTGATCCTCAGTATTCTATTTTCCCTTCTTTGTTTTCCCATGCTTTGAAAGCGCTAAGTCCTTCTTCGCGCTTGATCTGAACAAATTTCAGGCTGCGTTTGTCAAGTGGCTTGGCAATTTCCTGATAAATAAAATCATCGTCGAACCCGATGGCTGCCGCATCATTCTTGGTACAGGCGAAATAAACCTTCGAAGGCCGGGCCCAGTAAATGGCTCCCAGGCACATGGGGCAGGGTTCACAGCTGGTGTAGATTTCGCAATCGTCGAGCTGGAAGGATTTGAGCACGGAACAAGCCTCGCGGATAGCCATCACTTCGGCATGCGCGGTGGGGTCGTTGGTGGCTGTTACCTGGTTCCGTCCACGGGCGATGATCTTTCCGTTTTTAACAACCACCGCTCCAAAAGGACCGCCTTTGTTGCCGGAAACATTTTCAAGTGCAAGCTGTATGGCTTCTGCCATGTAATCGGATTCTTTCATATTTGTTTGAATAGGGAGAGTCTGTTTAAACAATCATCCTCCGGTGATAATTGACCTGACCGAGGTGATAACTCAGGTGGCTTAGCAGGTGAAGCAGGAACTGTCCTGTTTTCCAGGTCTTGCCCAGCACTTCCAGAGGATACGCTTTTTCGAAATCGGCTGCACTGAGCTTTGAAAGCGTGTCACGAACAACCTGTATTGTCTGATCAATGGAATTGAGAAGCTCCTGACGGGGAATGTTTTTCTGCGAAAACTCAAGCTCACGCTGCCGGATATAACCGGTTTGCCCCAAAATGGCACCGATAAAGTGTTGCAGGTTTCCGTTCAGATGCAGACAAAGGTTACCCGCCGGATTACCAATACCGGGTTTTACAGCCCAAATCAGCTTTTCATCCTCGTATAAAGCAATCTCTTCCTTCAGCTTGAGAAGGTCTTTTTCAAAAAAAGCATACAGGTCATCATGAAGCATGGTTTCCATTGAAATTAAAATCAAATGTAATCATAATTCAAAAAGAAGGGAAAAGACGAAAAGATCCTCTTCTCACAGATGATCTTAATAAATCATAATCATCATGAAAATCAGCGGTCTTTTGTTCCCTTTTCCCTTCAGGAGCAATTCCCGCTTTGCAATAAATGTTCGAAGAAAACGAGTGATTTTTTTGCGTTTTGACGAATATTTTCCGAATATTGTGCCTCGTAATTGAAGGAGTCGAAGCGAATATCCTACAAGAGTCCCGGGCCACCGGGATAATCCGAAGCCGCTTTATTTGTTGTTGGAAATCAGCAAACCAAATAAAGAATGGCGCACACCCATCCCAAAGCAAACAATGCCTTCATGGCCAGCTCGGACAAAGTTCCGTACGATCGTATATTCACTGAACTATTAATAAATGTTTAACCTTCTCCCGTATGCACAAAAGCCCGGGATTAATTTTAAATTTGTAACACAGCCTTACTCTTTCACTCAACAGCCATGCAAACACTCACTATGAAATACCCGGAAATTCAGAATTATGTAGGAGGGAAGTCTGTTCCCAATAAAACGAAGCGGTTTCTGGATGTTGTTTCTCCCGTTGACGGAACACTCCTGAGCAAAGTGCCGATGTCGTCGAAAGACGACCTGAACGATGCCGTGATCGTTGCTCAGAAAGCCTTTGAAACCTGGTCGAAAACAACCATCAAAGACCGTGTTCAGGTTTTCTTCCGCTACCGCATGCTGCTTGAAAAACACATGGCGGAATTATCGGCCCTTGTTTCCGAAGAAAATGGCAAGACCCTGGATGAAGCCCGTGCCGAAGTGGAGAAAAGCATTGAACTCACTGAATTCGCCTGCTCCCTGCCGCAAATGGTAGGAGGGGAGATTCTGGAAGTAAGCCGTGGGGTTGAATGCCGTACGGATTATTACCCGGTGGGTGTCGTGGGCTGCATCGTCCCTTTTAACTTCCCAAGCATGGTTCCGAACTGGACCATACCCAATGCCATCGCTCTCGGAAATACCATGATCCTGAAACCTTCAGAATCGGTTCCCCTGAGCTCTATGCGCATTGCAGAATTACTCAAAGAAGCCGGCCTGCCTGATGGCGTGCTTAACATCGTCAATGGCGACCGCGAAATAGTCGAAGCCATCTGTGATCACCCAGGCATCGAAGCTGTTTCTTTTGTTGGTTCCACCAAGGTGGCTAAGATCGTTTATGCCCGTGCCACTTCTCATTTCAAAAGAGCTCTTGCCCTGGGCGGAGCCAAGAACCACCTGATCGTATTGCCTGATGCTCACCCTGCGATGACAGCCAGCAATGTCGCTGCGTCGATGTCGGGCTGTGCCGGACAACGCTGCATGGCCGCTTCAGCTATGGTTGGAGTAGGTGCGGTGGATCACATCATTGAACAGATCTGTGCAGAAGCACGCAAAGTGGTTCCAGGCAAAAACCTGGGCCCTGTCATCTCCCTGGCTGCCAAAGAAAGAATTGAGAAATACATCACCGAAGCTGAAAAGCAAGGCGCCACCATCCTCGTGGACGGCCGCAATACTGTTGTGAAAGGAAAAGAAAACGGATTTTATGTAGGTCCCACCGTGATCGATCACGTCACACCCGACATGAGTGTTGCCCGCGAAGAAATCTTCGGACCGGTCATTTCCATCATGCGTGCGAAAGACATTGATTCAGCACTCGCCATTGAAAATGCAAACCCTTATGGAAATGCAGCAGCTGTGTTTACCCAGAGCGGAGGCAATGCACGTTACATCATTGAGCGTGCAAGCGCCGGCATGATTGGCGTAAATATCGGTGTTCCAGTGCCCCGTGAGCCATTCTCCTTCGGAGGCTGGAACGATTCCAAATTCGGAGTAGGTGATCTCACCGGCAAAAGCTCCATCGAATTCTGGACCAAACTCAAGAAAACCACCACCAAATGGAATGCAGAAGCGAAAACCAACTGGATGAGCTAAGATTCGAATTGTTTCAACAATGTAAAAGAACCGACATGGAAGTACTGACAAGCAAAGACGAAATACTCAAGGACAATCTCGAACACACGATCTTCTCCTGGTCGAAACAAAGCGGCCTGAACCCGCTGAGCATCGAAAAAGCAAAAGGCGTGTATATATACGACAGGAGCGGCAAGCGCTACATCGATTTTTCTTCCCAGCTGATGAACGTCAACATCGGCCACGGCGATCCGCGTGTGACCGAAGCTGTCGTTGAACAGATGAAACAGGTGAGTTATGTTCATCCCGGCATGATTACCGAAGCCCGTGGAAAGCTCGGAAAGAACCTGGCGGAGATCACACCCGGCAGTCTGAACCGCACCTTTTTCACCAACGGCGGAACAGAAGCCATTGAGCATGCCATGAAGCTGGCCCGCCTGCATACCGGCCGTCACAAGATCATCACCCTTTACCAAAGCTATCACGGTGCCACCTATGGCGCTCTTTGCGCCGGCGGCGATCCGCGCGGACATGCACACGACAGTCAGGGGGTGCCCAATATCATTCATGTAGAGAACCCTTATTTCTATCGTTGTCCCTGGAACAGCGCAACGCCCGAAGAATGTGCACAGCGCGCTGCCGATAACCTCGAACGCATTGTGAAATACGAAGGCCCTCAGTATGTGGCAGCTATTATCCTCGAAGGGGAAAGCGGTTCTTCAGGCTGTATCAAATATCCTCCGGGCTATTGGAAAAAAGTAAGAGCCATTGCCGACAAATACGGCATCCTTATCATCTGCGATGAAGTGATGAGTGGCTTTGGCCGCACAGGCAAATGGTTTGGCGTAGACCACCACGGTGTGGTGCCCGATATGATGTGCATGGCCAAAGGTATCACCAGTGGTTATATCCCGCTTGGCGGCCTGATTGTGAAAGAAGAAATTGCGAAAGCATTTGATAACAAGCCGCTGCCGCTGGGACTTACTTATTCCGCTCACGCCGTAGCTTGTGCCGCAGCCAATGCCGTGATTGATATTTACAAGGAAGATAAATTGGTTGAGAACGCAGCAGCCATGGGTAAATACATGGATCAGGGCGTTGAAAAGCTGAAGCAGAAACACGCAAGCATCGGCGATTTCAGGAATACCGGTCTCTTAGGCTGCATTGAACTCGTTAAGAACCGCAAGACCAAGGAGCCCATGGCACCCTGGAATGCAGCTGCGAATGAAATGGAAATCATGAACAAAGTAGCTGCTAAACTGACCGAGCTGGGTATGTTCACTTTTGTGCGCTGGAATTATATTTTTACGGCGCCTCCATTGTGCATCACCAAAGCGGAGGTGGATGAAGGACTGGATATCATTTCCAAAGCCATTTCCATCGCCGATGAACATTGCAACTGATCCGAAAGGAATCTGAACGAGACGATACATGATCATAGACGAATCAAGCCTGCTGGAAGCTGAGTCATCCGCTTCCCTGTACAGCGAAGATCTGGCCCCGATACCGCTTTCCAAACGAAGCTGGTCGACCTGGAACTATGCTGCACTGTGGATCAGCATGAGTCTTTGTATCCCTACCTATATGCTGGCCAGCTCACTTATTGAAGGCGGCATGAACTGGTGGGAAGCCATACTTACCATTTTTCTGGGTAATACCATTGTGCTCATTCCCATGTTGCTCAATGGTCATGCCGGCGCCAAATACGGAATTCCTTTTCCGGTGCTTGCCCGTTCCAGCTTTGGAGTGAAAGGCGCCAATATCCCTGCTGTGCTTCGCGCCATCGTGGCTTGCGGCTGGTTCGGTATTCAAACCTGGATCGGAGGTTTCGCACTTTACCTCATGATGAAGCTCTGGATTCCTTCTCTGGAAACCTTACCGGCGATCTTTCCGGCATCCTTCGGCCTCGCAACAGGGCCTGCCATCACGTTCTTTTTTTTTTGGTGCCTGAATATGTTCGTTGTTTATCTCGGGGTCGACAGCATCAAGAAGCTCCTGGTGTTCAAAGCATTCTTCCTGCCCATTGCCGCACTGGCGCTTTTGTTCTGGGCAATCCTTGAAGGACATGGATTAGGCCCTATCCTGGCCACACCTTCTAAATTTCAAAGTACTGCATCGTTCTGGACCTTTTTCTTCCCGGCACTTACCGGTATGGTTGGATTCTGGGCAACACTGTCGCTCAATATCCCCGATTTTACCCGTTATGCCAAAAGCCAGTCGGCCCAGATCCGCGGTCAGGCCATCGGTCTCCCTACCTCGATGACCCTGTTTTCGTTCATCGGGGTGGTGGTGACATCGGCCACGGTTATTATTTATGGCCATACCATCTGGGATCCCCTCGTGCTTGCCGGCAAGTTTGAAAGCAAGCTCCTGGTGAGTATCGCCATGATCGCTGTGACACTTTCAACGCTTGCCACCAACATTGCTGCCAACATTGTAAGTCCCGCCAACGACTTTGCTAACCTGGCCCCTTCGAAGATCAATTTCCGCACGGGTGGCTATATCACCGGTGTCATCGGCATACTCATTTTTCCCTGGAAACTCATTGCTGATGCCAACGGATATATCTTCACCTGGCTCATCGCATATTCCAGTTTGCTCGGGCCAATCGGAGGCATCATGATCGCCGATTATTTCTTCGTGCGCAAACAGAAACTGAACATCAGCGAGATATACAAAGAAAAAGGGGCTTATACATTCACAAAAGGATTTAACCGGAAAGCAGTGCTGGCATTGGTGCTGGGCATTCTTCCCAATATCCCCGGCTTCCTGACAACAACCAAGCTTGTGCCTGTGGCCGATATATGGCCCTGGCTATCGAATTTATACAACTATGCCTGGTTTGTGGGGTTCTTTGTATCTGGTGCCGTTTACCTGATGCTGATGCGCCGCGAAAAACAGGAAATCACGATTGCTGTCAACCTGAATTAACGATATGGACGAATTTATGAAAGCTGCCATCGAGGAAGCCCGCATCGGGCAGAGGCAGAAAGGAATACCCATCGGTTCCGTACTTGTGAAAGACGGTAAGATTGTCGGCCGCGGACATAACAAAAGGGTTCAGGACAATGATCCTGTCACACATGCCGAAATCGACTGCCTTCGTAATGCAGGCAGGGTAGGCAGTTATTCAGGTACTGTCTTGTATTCAACACTCATGCCGTGTTACCTCTGTGCAGGTGCTGTTGTTCAGTTCGGTATCAAAAAAGTATATGCAGGTGAATCGGTCACTTTTCCGGGAGCGAAGGAGTTCATGGAGTCGCACGGTGTGGAGGTGATTGATCTCAATCTGGAGGAATGTAAAACAATGATGAACGATTTCATCGCTGCCAACCCGAAACTCTGGAACGAAGACATTGGTGAACTGTAAAACAAAATTTAAAATTTTCGTACATGTCTATTCTCATTAAAAACGGAAGAATCATAACCGCTGCCGATGACTATGTGGCTGATATCTTCATTGAAAAAGAAAAGATCAGTGCTATCGGAAAAGACCTGAAGCACATTGCCGATCAGGTGATTGATGCCAAAGGTATGCTGGTATTCCCCGGTGGAATTGACCCTCACGTGCACCTCGATATGCCTTTCATGGGCACCTTCTCGAGCGACAGTTATGAGACGGGAACACGTGCCGCTTTGTTTGGCGGAACAACAATGGTGATTGACTTTATACTGCAGACTCAGGGAAAATCATTGTATGATGCGCTCAAAGAATGGAAGGGCCGCTCCGACGGAAATGCCGTGGGTGACTATTCTTTTCACATGGCTGTCACCGATTTCAATGATAAGACAAAGGCTGAGATCAAAGATATGGTTGAAAAGGAAGGCATCACTTCCTTCAAAACATTCATGGCTTACAAAGGCGCACTCATGATCGATGACCGTCAAATGGTGGGACTCATGAATGAAGTGAAAAAACAAGGAGGGATGGTCACCACCCATGCCACCAATGGCGACATGATCGATTACCTGGTGGCACGTCACAAAGCCGAAGGGAAACTTTCTCCGCTGTACCATTACCTCAGCCAGCCTGAAATAACCGAATCAGAAGCCAGCGGCCGTTTTGCCGATATGGCCTATCACACCGGAGTGCCTGCTTATATCGTTCACATGACTTGTGAAGGCGCACTCAACCACGTACGCGATGCTGCCCGCCGCAATCAGAAGGTATATGCCGAAACCTGTATCCAATACCTCGTGCTGGATGCATCGCTGTATGACAAAGGCTTCGAGTCAGCCAAATGGGTGATGAGCCCGCCGCTTCGTGAGAAGAAAGATCAGGCCAGCCTCTGGGGAGGAATCAATCAGGGAACGGTTCAAGTTGTAGCCACAGACCATTGCCCTTTTCACTGGGAGCAGAAGAAAATGGGAGAAAACGATTTCTCTAAAATCCCCAACGGCCATCCGGCCATTGAACACCGTATGGAACTGCTCTATTCCGAAGGCGTGGCCAAAGGAAAGATCAGTCTGAATAAATTCGTGGAGGTAAGCTCCACGAACAGTGCCAGGATTTTTGGTATGTACCCCCGCAAAGGGACCATTGCTCCCGGCTCGGATGCCGACCTGGTTATTTTTGATCCGGAAGAAACACACACCATTTCAGCGAAGACACATCATATGAATTGCGACTACTCGGGCTACGAAGGCTGGAAAGTCAAAGGAAAATGCAAAACAGTGCTTCTTCGCGGTGAAGTGGCAGTTCAGGACAATAAACTGCTGGTTAAAAAAGGGTATGGCCAGTTCATCAAGCGAAATAAATCAACCGGAATCATTTAATTGACGATCAATTCAAACTTAAAAATCAAAAGCGTATGCCAAGAATCATCAAGTCAGGACTCATTCAGATGAGCCTTCCGAAAACAGAAGGCGAAGGAACAATCAAGGAAATATGTGATGCCATGGTGGCCAAGCACATTCCGTTTATTGAAGAGGCCGGCAAAAAAGGCGTTCAGATTTTATGCCTTCAGGAAATATTCAACACCCCGTATTTCTGTCCGGGCCAGGATCCCAAATGGTATGCTTCCGCTGAATCGGTACCGGGGCCTACCACCGACCTGATGGCCACCTACGCCAAGAAATACAACATGGTGATCATTGTTCCCATCTATGAAAAAGAACAAAGCGGTTTCCTGTACAACACAGCAGCTGTGATTGATGCCGATGGTAAATACCTGGGTAAATACAGGAAAAACCACATTCCTCATACATCAGGCTTCTGGGAGAAATTCTTCTTCAAGCCCGGAAACCTGGGTTATCCGGTGTTCCAGACGAAATATGCCAAAGTAGGCGTTTACATCTGCTACGACCGTCACTTCCCCGATGGTGCTCGCTGCCTGGGCCTCAATGGAGCTGAAATCGTTTACAACCCTTCTGCTACCGTTGCCGGCTTATCACAATACCTCTGGAAGCTCGAGCAGCCTGCGCATGCCGCAGCCAATGGTTATTACATGGGTTGTATCAACCGTGTAGGAACTGAGAAACCCTGGAACCTCGGTAAATTCTACGGCAGTTCGTATTTCGTGGATCCTCGCGGGCAAATTTTCGCCTGCGCTTCGGAAGACAAAGACGAGCTTCTGATTGCGGAGTTCGACCTGGATAAAATCGACGAGGTAAGAAATACCTGGCAGTTTTTCAGAGATCGTCGTCCGGAAACTTATGGCAAGCTCACTGAATTGTAATCCTACTCATTGCATTT
>DASYGQ010000243.1:0-2627 GCA_035999585.1 Bacteroidia bacterium
CAATTACCTCTATTTGTTTTCCAGGTATAAAATTGCGACGCTCCGGAATGATAGAAAGGAGGGTGATTTTTTTTATTTCCTTGCCATGCTTCCTGATGAAGGAACCGTGCTTGACATTGGCGCCAATATTGGAATAATGACTGTTCACCTGGCCCGGGGTTCTAAAAGGAAGGTTGTGGCTTTCGAGCCAATGCCCCAAAATCTGGACGCGCTTTACAGAATCATTGCTCATTACAAGCTCGACAAGATAAAAGTGATGACCTGTGCCCTTGGAAATGAAAACGGGAAAGTGGAAATGGTCATGCCTATGGAAGGCTCCGTTCGTATGCAAGGGCTGAGTCATGTAATACACGAGTCAATTCCGGAAGGAAACAAAGGAGAACTCTTCACCGCTGAACTGCGGAAACTCGACTCGATACCGGAGCTTACCGGCGATTTACGCATCACAGGCGTGAAGATGGACGTGGAGAACTTTGAATATTATGTTTTAGAAGGCGGTCGGGATCTCCTGCGTAAGCATCGGCCCTTGCTTTATATCGAACTGTGGGACAATGAGAACCGTCGGCGCTGCATGCACTTTTTGGAAGACCTTGGATATACAGCATATGTGGTCGACAGCGGGTCTCTTGTGAAGTTTGACAAGCAAAAAAAGCAGAATTTCATTTTCCTTTCGTCTGTTTCCATGCCCTGAGCACCGTTTATTGCATTGCAAATAGACTGGCACCGATCCTCAATGATAAAAAGCTTAATTTAGTGCCCACCCGGATAGGACTATGCAACAGAAAAAATTTCTAACCAATTTAGGTATTCTGCTTCTCCTGAACTTGCTTGTAAAGCCATTCTGGATGTTGGGTATTGAACGGGTGGTGCAGAATCAGGTTGGGAATGAAAACTATGGTGAGTACTTCGCTCTTTTTAATTTCTCTTTCCTTTTCAATATTGTTCTTGATTTTGGCATCACCAATTTCAATAATAAAAACATTGCCCAGAACAACCATTTACTTACAAAGCATTTTTCGAGCCTTTTTGTCCTGAAGCTGATTCTTGCTCTTATTTATATTTTGGGATCCCTTGTCATCGGTCTTGCCATCGGTTACGATGTGCGGCTTACCAAGCTATTGCTGCTGTTGGGGTTCAATCAGTTCCTCATTTCCATGGTGCTTTATCTGAGGTCGAATCTTCAGGGCCTGCATCTGTTCAAGACCGACAGTGTTGTTTCTGTGCTTGACCGTATGATCATGATCACGGTGTGTGCCGTTGTGCTGTGGGGGAAAATGTTTGAGGTGAAAATGGATATCATGCTTTTCGCTTATATACAAACCGGAGCCTATTTCATTACAGCACTGATTGCTTTTTTGATGGTAGTTGGTAAAACGGAAACACTCAAACTCAGCCTGAGTTATCCTTTCGCGCTGATGATCCTGAAGAAAAGTTTCCCGTTTGCGGTATTGGTATTGCTGATGACATTTTATAACAGGATCGATGCGGTTATGCTTGAGCGGATTCTGCCGGCTCATAATTCAGCTTTGTCGCTGCGCGTTGATTATCTCAAAACCCTTCCGGGCTACAAGACAGAGCCATTTCATGAATTGATCGATCGTTTGAACGATAAGGTAGTCAAGAACGGAGCGGATCAGGCGGGCATATATGCAAAAGCATTCCGTCTGCTCGATGCAACCAACATGATTGCCTATCTGTTTTCTGTAATCCTGTTGCCTACCTTTTCACGGATGCTGAAGTTCAAAGAATCAGTTGAGCCTCTGGTGAAGCTGGCTTTCAATCTGATCATCACACCTGCACTGGTAATTGCCATCGGATGCTGTTTTTATAGCCGGGAGCTGATGGATCTGTTATATACCGATCAGGTGGAAGAATCGGCCATTGTTTTCGGCCCCCTCATGTGCTGCTTCGTGGCCATATCCACAACCTATATTTTTGGCACCCTCCTTACCGCAAACGGAAATTTACTTTATCTGAACACCATTGCTTCATTTGCGATGGTTATTAATATTTCACTCAATTTGCTCCTCATCCCCCGATTCCAGGCCCCGGGTTCGGCTTTTGTCAGCCTGACGACACAGGTAGTCATGGCCCTGGCGCAGGTTTGGATCGTACAGCGCGTGTTCCGGTTCAGGATCAATTACCGCCTGCTCATCACACTGGGGGTCTTTATTTTGGGTGTGATCGGGATCAATTACCTGTCTAAAATGTTTGCCTATCACTTTGCCTACCATGAAGCTACCCATCCCTGGTTCTTACACTTTGTCGTGATGGTCATTGCTTGTGTTTTATGGGCGTTTCTGATCGGGCAGCTCAGTGTGAAATCAATCTTCCGGATGGCCAAATACGGCTAAACTTCATTCTCAACCGAATGAAGCGTGATAATTCTCCATTTTTTTGAAGCCAATAATGCAAAATATGGCTTTTCTCATTGATAAAAAGATCAGATAGCAGCGATTATCTGATCTTTTTTGCCAAATAAGCAGCTTTCGGGCCGTATTGCAGTAGATTAGCTTTTTTGATAAATTTTCATACTTTTGCCTTCCTTAATGAAAGACCGTAATTAAATATTTTAACATGGCGAATGACCCCGAAAAGTTGACGGATTTTGATTCAACAAACCTGGT
>DASYGQ010000257.1:0-4494 GCA_035999585.1 Bacteroidia bacterium
CTTCGGTCGGGATTCATTCATTTTGGAACGCTCCGGACTTCTATCAACATCAGGTTCACTCCAAACAGCTTTTCGTTGCATTGTTCGCGTTTATCATGCCGGTCATCGACACTTCCATTGTTATTGTCAATCGCCTCCTGAAAGGCCGGTCACCCTTTATCGGGGGTAAGGATCATACGACGCATCATTTGGTGTACATGGGATTCAGCGAACGGAAGGTTGCATTCATATTTGCCTTTGTCGGGTTTATTTCAATCAGTCTTACTTATTTCATAAACGCGTATTTTGTTGCCTGGGGGCCCTTCCATGTGGTTTTCTTTGCGCTGTATTTCCTTCTTTTGCTTGGATCGTTTTATTTTATCACCAAAAAATTCCTGCCAGTCACATGAAACAACTGATTCTTCGAGCCGGGTTGGTTTTCAAGGGCTTTAAAAAGCACCTGATGGCTTTTTGCGGGCTTGTTATTCTGACTTTGCTGTTGAAATTATTTGACTATTCAGTCAGCGATCCGATATCAGACAAGGCTTACAAAAACTATTTCAACTCCAGTTATAAGGTATTCGGTATCACGATGCCCAAAGCACCCGAATTCTGCGGTGAACCGGTACCGCTTTCCGACTATAGCATCCGCGAGAGCCTTGAAAAGGAATTGCTTGTAAACACTTACTGGCAATCACAAACTTTACTCTTTTTCAAACGATGTAACCGATGGTTTCCTGTTATTGAACCTATTTTGAAACGAAATGGAATACCTGAGGATTTCAAATACATTGCTGTGGTTGAAAGCGGATTTACCAATGTAGTGTCACCCGCAGGAGCAACAGGCTTCTGGCAGCTTGTTGATGCAACAGCCCGGAACTATGGTCTTGAGATTACAGATGAAATTGATGAGCGATACAACATTGAGAAATCCACAGAAGCAGCCTGTCGTTTTTTCAGGGAAGCCTATGAAAAGTACCACAATTGGACCCTGGTGGCCGCATCTTACAACATGGGAATGGGTGGCATTGACAAACAGCTTGAAAAGCAAAGAACAGCCAGCTATTACGACCTTTTTTTAAATGATGAAACCTCCCGCTATGTCTTTCGCATTCTGGCTGTAAAGGATATTCTTATCCGTCCGAAAGCATACGGATTCGAGCTTCGCAAAAAAGACCTCTACCCTTCCCTGCCCACCTACGTGGTAAAAGTTGATTCAAGCATCGGCGACCTTACCGACTTCGCCATCAAGCAGGGAACAACATACCGCACTTTGAAATTACTTAACCCCTGGTTACGTAAGAATACGCTTACGAATCCTGACAAGAAATCTTATAAAATACTGTTTCTGAAAAAAGGGGCTCAGATATATGCAGAGGATGAAACAGAACCGACCAATCCGGAAAGAGCTGACACCGCACGTTTTGTAACTCATACAGAAATAGTCATTGACAGCTTGTCTCACGGACTTTCACATATTGTCATGGAAAAAGAAACACTTCCGGAAATCGCAAAAAAATATGGAATCAGTGAAGACCAGCTGCGCCAATGGAACCATCTGGATGCAAAAGCTGAAGTAAAAATCGGGCAGGAACTAGTTATTTTGAGAAGCAATAAATGAAAAAAAATCTTCATACACCTGTGGAGACAACGCCGGAAGAGCAGGAAATGCTTGAAGTCATCGCCTCGCGGGTCCATAATTTAAAAGATCTCAGCGTAAGCATTCCCCGCAACAAACTTGTAGTCATTACAGGTCTCAGTGGCAGTGGGAAATCTTCCCTTGCCTTTGACACCATTTACGCTGAAGGGCAAAGAAGGTATATCGAGACCTTTTCATCATACGCCAGACAATTTCTGGGTGAAATGGAAAGACCGGATGTAGACAAGATAACAGGCTTAAGCCCGGTTATTTCCATTGAACAGAAAACCGTCAACAAAAACCCGCGTTCAACCGTAGGAACAATTACTGAAATTTATGACTTTCTGCGCCTGCTCTATGCCAGAGCCTCTGATGCATTCTCTTATGTAACAGGTGAAAAAATGGTCCGTTACACGGATGATCAGATACTGAACCTCATCCTTGAAAGTTTCAAAGGCAAAAAAATACTTCTGCTGGCTCCGGTGGTAAAAGGCAGGAAAGGACATTACCGGGAACTGTTCGAACAAATAAAACGACTTGGCTTTTTGCGTGCCAGGATTGACGGAGAGGTCAAAGACCTGACTGCAAATGCACGTCTGCAGGTTGACCGTTATAAAACTCATGACATTGAAATTGTGATCGACCGGCTGGAAGTGAATGATGCCAGCCGTCAGCGCATTTCCGAATCTGTCCAGCTTGCTCTTAAACATGGAAAAGGCACATTGATGGTCATGGAATCCGAGTCGGAAACGGTCAGGCATTTCAGCAGACATCTCATGTGCCCGGGATCTGGCATTTCATACGACGAACCCGCACCAAACCTGTTTTCATTCAATTCACCTTATGGTGCTTGCCCCAAATGCAACGGTCTTGGCCATATCCTTCAGATTGATGTTAGCAAAATCATCCCAAACTCAGCCAAAAGCATTAAGCAAGGCGGCATTGTTCCGCTGGGAGAATACCGCAGTTCATTTATTTTCCGGCACATCGATGCGATTGCCGATCGTCATGGATTTTCGATCAATGATCCGATCAAGGATATACCTGAAGATGGCCTGAATATGATCCTTTACGGAACCGATGAGGTATTGAAGGTGAAGCACGATGCTTATACCAGTGCCACAAGCTATTCTGTTTCTTTCGAAGGCGTTGTGAATTTCATAGCGCGCCAGGAACAGGAGAACTCATCTGCTGCCATCAGCAAATGGGCACAGGAATTTATGAATGAAAGCATTTGCCCGAAGTGTCAGGGATCCCGTTTAAAAAAGGACGCGTTGTTTTTCAGAATTGATGGCAAAAACATTGCAGAGCTTTCCCAGTTGGATATCCTTGAACTCAAAGAATGGTTCAGGGATATTGAAAAACGTCTGAGTAACAAGCAAAACCTGATTGCCGCCGAGGTACTGAAAGAGATTCGCTCCCGCCTGCAATTTTTGCTCGATGTAGGGCTCACTTACTTAACACTTGACCGCAGCTCCCGTTCTCTCTCCGGCGGGGAAGCACAAAGGATCCGATTGGCGACTCAGATTGGTTCTCAGCTTGTCGGCGTACTTTACATTCTGGATGAGCCAAGTATCGGATTGCATCAGCGCGACAACATGAGACTTATCAAAGCGCTCCGTAATCTGAGAGACATTGGCAACTCCGTCCTGGTTGTTGAACATGACAAAGAGATGATTCTTGCTGCAGATCACATTCTTGATATCGGCCCGTTTGCAGGTATCCATGGCGGCCAGGTGGTTGCTGAAGGCACACCATCCAAACTGATAGCTTCCGGCTCGCTAACAGCCGATTATATCCTTGGCAAAAAGATGATCCCCGTTCCTCTCAAAAGAAGAGAAGGCAATGGCAAATCGATTGTATTAAACGGTGCAAAAGGCCATAATCTGAATGATGTAACAGTTGAATTTCCACTTGGTAAATTCATTTGAGTAACCGGGGTTTCAGGCAGCGGAAAATCATCTCTCATCAATGAAACCCTTTACCCCATACTCAGCAAAACATTTTACCGTACAGATAAAAAACCTTTGCCTTACCGGTCTGTACTGGGACTTTCTCAAATTGACAAAGTGATTGAAATTGATCAATCTCCTATCGGACGTACCACCCGTTCGAATCCTTCTACTTACACGGGAGTATTCAGCGATATCCGGGCTCTGTTTGCTGTTTTACCCGAAGCAAAAATAAGGGGTTATAAACCAGGCCGTTTTTCATTCAATGTGAAAGGGGGCCGTTGTGAAACATGCCAGGGTGCCGGGTTAAGAACCATTGAAATGAACTTCCTTCCGGATGTTTATGTCAATTGCGAAACCTGCAATGGAAAACGATATAACCGGGAAACACTGGAAATTCGTTATAAAGGGAAATCCATCAGCGATGTTCTGAATATGACAATCGACCAGGGTGTGGAGTTTTTTGAGAATCAGCCATCTATTCTCAACCGTATTAAATCGATGCAAAGCGTGGGCCTTGGCTATATAACACTGGGGCAGGCTTCAACGACATTGAGCGGCGGAGAAGCTCAACGCGTTAAATTGGCTACAGAGCTTGCCAAAAAGGAAACGGGTAACACGTTCTATATTCTTGATGAACCTACAACGGGTTTACATTTTGAAGACATCAGGATTCTGCTTGAAGTGCTTAACCGCCTGGTGGATAATGGCAATACGGTGCTCGTGATTGAACACAACATGGATATCATTAAGGTTGCCGATCATATAATTGATATCGGTCCGGAAGGTGGAAAAGGCGGAGGAAACGTGCTGTGTACCGGAACACCGGAAGAAATCATTAAAAATAAAATCAGCTATACAGCCCAGTTCCTGAAAGAAGAACTGAAAGAAGCTAAATATAAATTACAGGCAGAATAGAATCGA
>DASYGQ010000310.1:0-9605 GCA_035999585.1 Bacteroidia bacterium
CCGCGCCTCTCAATCCAACCAAATGGTGGAGCATCACCAACAACGGCAATCTGTACTACGGGCAATATGTGGCGAACCTCTCACAAACACCCCTTAACAGCGGCAAGGTTGCTTTTGACATAAACAGCAACAGCACATTTACAATCAATAAAAAACTGAGTGCCGAGATGCTGGCCGTCTACAATTCGGCTTCCATCTTTGGTTATCTCACCGTCAAACCAACCTGGCAGCTGAGTGTGGGTATGCAATGCAAGGTTTTGAAAGACAAAGGAAACCTCAAGCTCAGCCTGAGTGATATCTTCTGGACCATGGTGGACAGAGGCACAACGGTGCTGAGCAATTACAACGAATCCTTTTCCGTGAAGCGTGACACACGTATGCTGTACCTGTCTTTTACCTATAATTTCGGTTCAAGCTACCAGCAAGGACAGCGCAAGAAGACGGGAGGCGCGGAAGAAGAAAAGCGGCGGGCTTCCTGATGAGAATGCGTAAGCCGATAGAGCTTCAAGGCTTTGAAAGAACAGCAATTTAGCCCTTACCAATTCGTGACGCACTGCGTCACGAATTGGTAAGATTTGGCCAAATAAGTTCCGGGGGGGGGCTGAAATAGGTCGTTTTGTTTATTACAATCCTGATGACAAATCCCTGAAAATGTCAGGTTATGTTTTTAATCTTTTCTCTGTTTCAATCACTTCCCGTTCTCTGGAAATTTCCTTTTCCAGCTCTTTGACAGATGGCATATACAATTTATACTGCGAAGCAAAAATCTGCTTGCTTTCCTGAAGCAAACTGTATTTTACAATGGTCTTCGATTTTTCCGTACATAAGATAAGCCCGATGGTTGGGTTGTCATTTTTTTGCTTCATTTTGTCCTCAAATATTCGCACATACATATCCATTTGACCAATATCCTGATGGGTCAGTTCCCCGGCTTTTAAATCGATAAGCAAAAAACATTTCAGGATGTAATTATAAAATACAAGGTCAATGTAAAAATGCTGTTCTTCGTCGCTGATTCTGTATTGCCTCCCACAAATGAAAATCCTTTTCCAAGCTCCAATAAAAACTCCTGAAGCTTGTCAATCAAACCTTGCTCTATTTCTTTCTCATAAAATCCAGTCTTACTCTTCAGGTCAAGGAATTCCAGAACATAGGGGTCTTTAATGATATTATTTACATCGTGAAGTTCCTTTTTCCGCGCTGTTTCCATTTTTACAAGCGGTCTTTTTTCCTTTGTTGTAATCAGCATCCTTTCGTAATAGTGGCTATTTATCTGCCGTTCCAGGGTTCGGGTGCTCCAGTTTCCTTCAAATGCCTCCTGCATATAAAATAGCCTGGCTTCCTTTGATTCTACTTTCAAAAGAAAGCGAAAATGCGTCCAGGATAATTGGTGACGCAGTGCGTCACCAATTGGGAAATTCTTATAAAAAAGTCTCATGTAGCGCAGATTACTCTCGTCGAAGCCTCTTCCGTAAGTAGCAGTCAATCTTTTGCTGAGTTCTGAAATAACATAAGACCCGTAATCTGCCCTTTCCTTTCCCTTCTGCTCGACTTCAAAAAGAACGCGACCCACCTCCCAATATGCATTTACCATCAGGGTATTCACCGTTCTGTAAGTTCCATTACGCGCCTCATCAATTATTTCCCTGATGTTTTGGTAAATATTCTCAACCGGCTTCGGGATATTTTTGATTTTCCCACGGCTTGTGTGTTCTTTTTAATCATTGACACCTCCCTCCTTTCATGTTTCCATTTCCCTGTTTAGCTGTGCGTGACGACTTACATCATTTGTTTCTCATATTATGTTTCATAAATATAACACATAAAACCCACTCATAGTAATACGAAAGAAATAACCCGTGGGGGAGGGGTTACATGTCATTTAAATTCATAGGGGATGGTGGTGGGATAGCCCCAATGAATTTATTTCAACGAAGGATACTGATTACCGATTCGGTGTGTGAAAGTTTCTAAGAAAGAAGGATTTATTCACTTATCCAGACCATTAAAACATTCCCCCATCATCCACAGGCTGCTGCGATGCTTTGCGCTTGAACACGGAAGCATCGATCTTACCGAAGCGCACCATGGCGGTGAACTTCACATAACGGATCTCCCGGCGCATCAGCATGTCCTGAGCATACTGATCGGTTGAAATATGCGAACCGCGGCTCTTGGTATCGAAGATGTCACTCACACTGAGTGTCAGGGTTATGAACTTATGAATGTCTTTACTCAGACCACAGTCGGCGAAATACATGGCTGTTGTCGTTCCCTGAGGAATGACTTTCGGGGATTCGTAATTACCGGAAACCTGAAGGTTGAAGCTCTTCGGAAAATGGTACACCAGGTTCAGCTTGGTCGTATAATTAAAGCCCTGATTGCTGACGCTGGTATTGTTATAAGAGGCGTCAATGATCGTATAAAACGCATTCACGTTCCAGGTGGCTTCAAATCCTTTCAGTAATTCATATTTGAAAGTCATGTCGGCACCACCCGTATTGCTTTGCTTGCCGTTGATGGTGGTGGTGATCAGCACGGAAGGGTCGCTGCTGGAGGCATAGCTGTATGGTGTAAGCGGATTGGTGGTGTTGCGGTAAAACAAACTGAACAGGAAATTGCCTTTATCCAGCTGCTGATTGAAATTCAGCTCTGCCAGGGTGATGAACTCGGGAGTCAGGTTCGGATTTCCGATCATGTAATTGGCCTTGTCGCTGAACATGATGAAAGGCATCATCTGACGGTAGTTCGGACGGTTCAGTTTTCGCGATACATTGAACTGTATCTGTTGTTTGCTGTTGAGTGTCTTACCGATGAAAATGCTCGGGAAGAGTGAATTCATGACATTATCCGCGCTGCTGGGGTATTGATAGGAGAACGATACATTCTTGTCGGTGAGAATTCCCTGATAATAAGAATCCTCGAACCGGAGACCGAGCATGAAATCAAGGCGTTTCCAGCGGGTGCTGTAATTGATATAGGCTGCGCTTACGAGGTCTTTGATCTTGTAATGCGCTGTCAGAAATGTGTCGGCTGTGTAGGAAGCGCTGCTGTAATTGTATTCGCTCACGTCCAGATACTGTGCCGAAGGGCGGTAGTTGGCACGTACACCCATTTCCAGCTTGGTGCTGTCGTTGATGGGGTTTACGTAATCTGCCTGGAAGGTGTACATCTCGCTGACACTGTTTCCGTTATTGACCTGCAAGGCTGGGTTTGAAGCCGGCTGCACCACGCCGCCTATGGAGTTCACACTTGTGGAATAATCGCTGGGGCTTTTGGCAACGGTACTGTTGTAATCGATATCGGCTGTGAGTTCCTGACCTTTTTTAGGAAATGTTTTTTTATACAGGAGCTTGGTGGTATAATTCTGAAAGCTCGTATGTGTATTGGCGAGGCGGTCGCCGGCTTCCAGTGAATTTTTGGACTGGTCGAGGATGTTATAATTCTGTACGTCGTGCGTGACAAAATCACCCATCACCAGGTTTTCAGAAAGCGTCAGTGTATTGCGGTTGTTCAATGCATAATCCAGAGCGATCGCTCCCATCTGGAAGGTATGCTTGAAATTGGAATTGTCGTTGGTGTTCAGGAAACCAGTCGGTTCGCCGTTCTGGTAATAGGTGCGGTTGGTGTATCCGTGAACGGGGTTATCGGAGGTATTGTAATTATACATCAAGGAAATGCCGAAAGGTCTTTGGCGTACATTGAGTGCCACCATGCCGTTGTACCGGTCGTTCGTACCCACTCCACCTGTGACAATACCGTTATAACCCGGCTTGGCATTACTTTTCATGACAATGTTGATGATGCCTCCGGTGGCGCTGGCTTCAAACTTCGCCGAAGGGTTTGTGATCACTTCCACCCTGTCGATCTGATCGGCAGGGATCTGGTCGAGTGTAAGTGTTGTGGGACGGCCATCGATATAAATGGTGGCTGCATTCTGACGGAGCTGGGCATTGCCGTTATCGTCGAGTGTGACGGAAGGAATATTTTTCATCACATCCATGGCAGTACCGCCGCGGGTGATGATGTTTTTGTCGACATTAAAAACCTTGCGGTCGATGCTCATTTCTGAGGCACTGCGCTCGCCGGTGACTTCCACGGTCTTGAGCAATTTGTCGTCGGCACCAAGCGTGATGTTTCCCATATCCTGTTCGACATTTTGCATAGAAATGCTTACAGGCATGACGACGTCTTTATACCCGAGAAATGTGACTTTCAGTTTGAATCGTCCGAATGGCATGTTATCGAGGCTGAATTCGCCGTTGTCTTTTGTAAAGTTCCCGCCTACGACACTGTCGCCTTTGAGCAATATAACCGAGGCATAAGACACGGGTGCTTTGGATGGATCCATCACTTTGCCGTAGAGCCGGCCGATGTTAGGCATTTTAAACTTGGGTGCTGCAGCGGGTTTGTCGCCAGCGGCAGGAGGACCATCATGTTGAGCAAAGACGGTGATGCCAAGCATCATACTCAGCAGGAAGGAGAAACAGGCTTTCATAATACAATCTTTAGGACAGCCGCAAAGGTACCCCTTGACACTCAATCCTATTCCTCCCCCTCCCTTGAATTGCACAAAAAATGTTAAAATCCCTTTTACCTCGCACTGAAGTGCGAGGTAAAAGGGATTCCGAATACTTAGAATGTTTAGGGCGTAACCTCTTCTACCCCCTTTTGAGATTGAAGTACGCAGGAGGTATATCCCCTTCCCCCATTTCTAAGGATGACCTTCCTTTTTATATTGAAATAATTGCAAAATCCTTGCAAAACGGCCCATGACGGTTGTATACTGCCATTGTAGGCACCGACCCATTTTTGCGGAAATGTTTCCCGAAAATAAAGAACAATGAAATGGACATGGAAGACACTTATTTGGGGAAACCTTGGATACAATTAAGTTCTGCTGAAAAGGTTATTTTCATAGATCATTTCTCTCTTTTCAGCCAACTTCAACATGCAAGAGGCCTTCTTGCTGGTGTAAACTCTTCCATTAATCACTCCATTAGTCTGAATTTCAATGGAATCACTCTAGTTAGAAATAGAAGTGCTTTCACGTCGCATAGACATGCAATCACGTCGTATTTCTGCTCACACAACACCGTTAGAAGTGCTTTCACGTCGCATAGACATGCAATCACGTCGTATTCCTGCTTACACAATACCGATAGAAGTGAAATCACGTCGCATAGATGTGCAATCACGTCGTGTTCGATCTCACACAGTACCGATAGAAGTGAAATCACGTCGCATAGATATGCATTCACGTCGTGTTTGATCTGACATAATAGCGATAGAAGTGAATTCACGTCGCATAGACATGTAAACACGTCGCATTCCTATTCACATGATGCATATTTCATCTCATTAGAATGGTATCAGACCTCATTTAACAAGGATATGTCTTCATGCATTCACGAAGCGCACTCATTGGATGCGCTTTTTGATCCGGACAAGCATCATTTTATCTGAAATGGATGAGAAATGAACACAGAATGGAGTTGTCAGATGTCAGAAGTGTTGCTCGGCTCCTCAAATGATATGCAGCTGAACTCAGGATAAAGCAAAAGGAGTTCTGCCAGTAGCTGAAGCAGTTCAACATATAGCAAGAGGAACTCAACATGTAGCAAGAGGAGCTCAACGTATAGCAAGAGGAACTCAACGCATAGCAGGAGGAGCTCAACGTGTAGCAAGAGGAGCTCAACGTGTAGCAGGAGGAACTCAACGTATAGCAAGAGGAGCTCAACGTGTAGCAAGAGGAACTCCTGCTATAGCAAAAAGGGCTCAAGTTAAAGCAGAAGTACTTTTGGCTAAGAGAAACTCACTACTTCTTCTTGAAAACCAACTCAATAGGCACACCTGTAAAATTAAATTGCAGGCGCATCTGGTTTTCGATGAAGCGTTTGTAAGGCTCGTTGATGTATTGTGGCAGGTTGCACCAGAACGCGAAATTGGGGTTCTTGGTCGGAAGCTGTGAAATGAACTTGATCAGCACAAACTTTCCTTTGATATTCGGAGGAGGCGTTGCCTGAATGATCGGCAGCAGAATATCGTTCAGCTTGCGTGTAGGTATTTTGCGGGTCTTGTTATCGTATACTTCTTTGGCCGCTTCCAGGGCTTTCAATACCCTTTGTTTGGTCAAAGCCGACATGAACACGATGGGCACATCGCGGAATGGCATCAGTTTTTCGCGCAGGTTCTCTTCGTATTCCTTCATGGTCTGCGTTTCTTTTTCAACCAGGTCCCATTTATTCACAAGCACAACCACACCTTTGCGGTTTTTCTCGGCCAGGTGAAAGATACTTTTATCCTGTGCATCAAAAGTTTGTGTGGCATCCAAAATAAGGAGGCACACGTCGCATTCTTCCAGCGCCTTGATGGTGCGCATGACCGAATAAAATTCAATGTCTTCCTTCACCTTCGCCTTTTTGCGAAGACCTGCTGTATCGACCAGTATGAAATCATGTCCGAAACGTTTGTAACGGGTGTGTAAAGCATCGCGGGTGGTGCCGGCAATGGGAGTAACCATGTTGCGTTCCTCGTCGAGCAGGGCATTCACAAAAGAAGACTTCCCGACATTCGGCCGGCCTACGATGGCCAGCTTGGGGATTTGTTCCTCTTCGGGAGTCATTTCATCCACCTTTTCGAGGTTTTCGGCCAGGGCATCCAGTAATTCTCCGGTTCCGAAGCCACTTACTGAAGAAATCGGGAATGGTTCTCCCATACCGAATTTATAGAATTCAGCGGCGAGAGAAATACGTTCGTTATTATCCACTTTATTGGCAACCAGGATCACCTTCTTTTTGGAGCGTCTGAGAATTTTAACCACTTCTTCATCCAGTGCCGTGATACCTTCGGTGGCATCCACCACAAAAATGAGGATATCGGCTTCCCGGATGGCAATTTCAACCTGTTTGCGGATTTCGCCTTCAAACTCATCTTCTGAGCCAGAAATATAACCGCCGGTATCAATGAGTGTGAATTCCTTGGCGTTCCAGTCGGCCTTGCCATAGTGCCTGTCGCGCGTAACACCGGCAACTTCATCAACAATGGCTTTCCGCGATTCGGTGAGGCGGTTAAAGAGGGTGGATTTCCCGACATTCGGGCGTCCGACGATGGCAACTAAATTAGGCATGGTTTTTCAATGAAGAACCTGGAAATGACAGGTTTTACTGGCTGCAAAGGTAGTAAAATAAGGCTTGGGAAGAGAGATTATATTCAGCGGAGGCTATTCATACCCGTATCTGCGCAGTTTGTTGCTGTTGTCACGCCAGTCTTCATCCACTTTCACAAAAAGCTCCAGGTGGATTTGTTTTCCGAAAAAGGTTTCCAGGTCTTTCCGGCTTTGGATACCCACGCGCTTGATGCTCTGGCCCTGATGGCCGATGATGATGGCTTTCTGGGATTCACGCGCCACATAGATTTCGGCGCGGATCCGGATGATTTTTTCTTCCTCCTTGAATGATTCCACGCCCACCTCCACGGAATAAGGAATTTCCTGGTGGTAATTGCGAAGGATTTTCTCACGGATGGTTTCGGAAACGAAGAATTTCTCCGGCTTGTCGGTCAGTTCCGTTTTCGGATAGAAAGCTTCCCCTTCAGGCAAAAGCTCGAGAATCCTTTTGAACACTTTATCGGTATTGAATTCCTGGAGGGCGGAGAGCGAAATGATTTCGGCATTAGGAACCTCTGTTTCCCACTTTTCAACGATGGCTTTCAGCTGGTCTTCTGTTTTGAGGAGATCGATTTTGTTGATGAGAAGCAGGACCGGGACTTTTGAATTCTTGATCCGTTCGAGCACTTTTTCCTCCACCGGATTGTCTTCAAAAATATCGGTCATGAGCAGGATGACATCGGCATCCACGAGGGCTGTGCCAACAAACTTCATCATGCTTTCGTGAAGCTTGTATTTGGGTTTCAGCACACCGGGGGTGTCGGAATAAACAATCTGGAAGTCATCTCCGCTCACAATGCCCATGATACGGTGACGGGTTGTCTGCGCTTTGGAGGTGATAATGGAGATCTTTTCCCCCACCAGGGCATTCATGAGGGTGCTTTTGCCCACATTCGGACAACCAATGATGTTTACAAAACCTGCTTTGTGTGCGCTCATTCGATTATTTATGGGGCAAAAGTAATGAATTACCAGGTAAATGCGTTTGTATACTTAGGTTATCCTGGAATGGGGCTTTTGGGCAATCCCTTTATTTTAATAAATTTGCCCTCACACATATAATTAAACATGATGAAGAAATTCAAAATATTTATTCTATTTGGCGCCTTGCTGGCGATACCGGCGGTGAACTATGCACAGGCTTTTGAGGATGGAACCAATCTCATTTCACTTGGATTTGGACTTCCTCCCGGACAACAGCTGACCTCCCAGTATGACCAGATCCCGAACCACACCGATTATTCCATTAAAAACTATGGAACCGGGGTGCTTAAATACGAGCATGGATTGCATAAATATTTTGGAATTGGCTTAAACTTCGAGTATTCAGGCTCCAAAGCTGTTTACAAATACGATAATGTAAGCAACACGACTTATCATTATGAGGTTGATATTAACCGATCTGTAATTGGCGGTTATCTGCGCATGAACGGTCACTACCCGATCGGAGAGAAGCTTGACTTCTATGGCGGTGTTGGACTTGGCTATCTGTACAGGCTTGACAACTACGTGGATACGAATCCAAATGCAAACAATACTACAAATCACAAAAACACATTCCTGGATTTTGATTACCAGATCACCTTGGGGGCACGCTTTATGGTTAAAAAAGGTTTTGGCCTTTTTGCAGAAATCGGTAAAGCCACTACGCTTTGTCAGGTAGGTATTCAGCTGAAATTTTAATATTGATTTTTTGCAAACAAAAAGCCCCTGCACATGCGGGGGCTTTTTGTTTGACTCTATTCAGATCGTATTATAAGAACAAAGATATGACCCTGAGCATGTTACGAACAATAAATACAAAAGGGCCCATGGCCATCTTTCTCAGGACAATCTTCATAAACGTATGATTCGTGATTTTCGGAAACAAAGATATCTCTAAATTCTGAATGGAATTGGGAGATTGAGCAAATGGTTGGATTGGATGTGTGGATTGCAGGTTTGGAGGTTTAATTGGTTGGTTAGGGAACCGAACTCCAGAAAATCAACCTCGAAGATTAACCATAGAGTTCTGCTTCATTGCATAATTGTCGGCGAAAACCTAAAAAAGGAGTTTTATGGTATATCCTTAAAATCCCCCTGCAAGCTATTCGTTTACAAGGCTTTTAACATTTAAAATTAGCAAGAACACCTTCATTATATTACCAGTTTGAAGATGACTTGATAGCTTTTCTAATTTCCTGCATTGTATAGGAAAATGAACAGACGAAAGGTAAAGAATGACTATGGGAAGTACCGGTATATTTCTTTTCTATGCAAAAGTCGGATCAATTCAACCTTTTGACCATTTACGATCATACCAAGTCGGTAATCTCCTATTCTGATCCGGAAGCAGTTTTTTGTTCCTTGCAGTTTCTTAACGTGAATTATGTCCGTTAATTTTCCAGCACTTTGAATTTCCTGGATAATTTCTGCAAGCAACTTTTTGACAGATTCG
>DASYGQ010000379.1:0-6285 GCA_035999585.1 Bacteroidia bacterium
GGGTATTTATATGAACAAGGCTCGTCGGGGCCGTTCGTTTATTTTTTACTGTAGCCTTCTTATTCAGGCAAGCACTCTTTTACTTCTGAAGTATGCAGAATCATCAAACGGAGGATTGCATTTCTTTTTCAAAGAAGCGGGTTTTCAAACGGATGTGATCCTGATGGCGGTGGGCTTGTCATTTTATACATTGCAGCATATTGCCTATCTCATTGATATTTATTATTACAGAGCCAACGCAGTGTCTAATCCTTTTCGTTTCCTGTTGTTTTCTTCCTTTTTCGCTAAATTCAATTCCGGCCCTCTTGAAAAAGCACAAAGCCTTTTGCCTCAGTTCGAGACTCTTGAGATTTCGGAGGGTCTTGTGATGCTCGGGTTGCAACGTATCCTGCTTGGATTTTTCAAAAAAATGCTTTTGGCCGACAGGCTCGCGCCTATGGTGATGCAGGTATATGGCGATAACGATCAGCTCGGAAGTGCTGTAACTGCCGTAGGGGCTTGCATCTTTACATTGCAGTTATACTTTGATTTTTCAGCATACTGTGATATCGCTATTGGTACCGCTCAACTATTCGGAATCCGCCTCAGTGAAAATTTCAATTACCCTCTTACATCTACTTCTGTATCTGAATTCTGGAGGCGTTGGCATATTTCTCTGATCAGCTGGTTCACGAATTATATATATTATCCGATTGTATTCAAACTGAGACATATTGGAAGAATTTCTGTTCTCGCCGGTATTGTATGTACTTTTTTGATTTCGGGCATCTGGCACGGACTTGGCGGCACATTTCTGATCTGGAGCCTGCTTCATGCCATGTACCTCAGCTATGAAAGTCTTACCAAAAATACCCGTCTTGAATGGTCGAAAAGGTTTCATCCTGGGCTATACAAGAGCTTTAGCATTGGCCTCACATTTGTATTGGTATGTTTCAGCAATCTTTTTTTTCGCGCAGAGAATATGATGCAGGTGAAAGTGCTTTTGTCGGAACTTTGCTCTTCACCCTTTCGTGGAGAAGGTTTCTTTGAAGGATTCTTGTCGGTATTGGCGGGAGGCGGATATCAGGAGGTTATGTTCAACTTCTGGGTTACGGCCGGACTGGTGACCGGATTCCTTTTACTGGAAAAAAGGATTTACCACGCGATGACTAAAGGCAGGTATGTATTCATCCGGATCAGCCTGCTCCTTGTTCTGCTATTCATCTTTGGCATTTTCAAAAAAGCGGATTACTTCATATACCTTCAATTCTGATGGCTCGTAAAACGCTGCTCTTCCTTGTTTTCTTCCTCTGCCTGCTATGGATGATGCAGAAGAGCTATACCTTTTTCCTCCGTAGAAATGTGAACCTGAAAAGCTCTTATGTGATGTCGCATCATATTGATGCTGAAGTGCTTTTCCTGGGCCCTTGTGAACCTCTTTGGATGCTGGATCCTGTGGCGTTTAAACAATATACGGGACTGAATGCATATAACCTGGCAACGGTTCATGCCAATTTCGGAGAAAATGCCACGATGCTTCATTTGTATTTGAAAAACAATAACGCTCCCAAATACCTGGTTGTATACGTGACCACCGAATCGATGGACGGTACCCTGAATGTATTCAATACCTATAATTTCCCACAATTTATGAATGATCCCTGGGTGAGCCATGTAATTGCGGAGGAAGACTCCTCGTTTTTCAGGTATTCTGCATTTCCATTCATGCGCTTTGCTTATTACAGCGATTATGTGAACTTCAATTTTGTTCAGGGGGTAAAGCACTTCTTCAGCCGACGGGAAATCCCCTATTTCCCGGATGGTTTTGTACCGCCCCACGATGTGACCTGGGACAATAAATTCGAACGGTTTGTTCACAAATACCCCAAAGGCAGGATATTTGCATGGAATCCTCTGGAGGTAAAATACCTGGAAGACATTTTCCGGCAGGCCCATGAGCATGGGATTAAGGTAATACTGTATGAATCGCCTATGCTGAACGAAATGAAGCCCTATGTATTGAACCGGGATGAAATCAAAAATAAGATCAGTAAATTTGGGGAAGCGCATGGAGCGCCATACTGGATCTTTGATACCTTGAAAATTTCCGGCTCAAGAGAGTATTTTTTTTCCGTTCTTACTACAAACGAAAAAGGAAGACCTGTTTTTAGCAAGTCATTCGGAGAGTACTTCAAACGTTGGATGGAAACAGAGGATTCGACATCAAAAAAGGATAAAAAATGAAAAAAATTATAGGACTCTTTTATGCAATTCTTTTCTGTGCCGGAATATCAGAGGCTCAGAACCTGAATGCCTATTCAGATGTACGGAATTACTTCTATATTTTTGATGACGGCAGGCTCGTGGAAGCTGAATACCTTCCGGTAACATCACCTTCTGTGGGAGGTAATAGCGTGGCTTATATCGACAATTCCTCCAACTTCAAAATCTATTACAACGGAAGTTCTCATATTGAGGATGATAACAAACCCGATAAATTTACGGTCACTGATAACCTTGTTGTGTATGACTTCAACAAACGCCTGAGTGTTTTTGACCGGGGCCAAAGCTCGGTACTTTGTTATCAGCATGGAGTTTATGCTGTTGGCGATAGCGTAGTGGCTTTTTACGACACTATTTCTTTTACGCTTAAAATATACAAAGATGGCGTGGTAAAGGAAGCAGAAAGCCTGTATGATAAGGCCCCTCCTATAAGCCTGAAAGCCGGAGATAATGTGGTGGGGTGGGTCAATTACAGTGGCTTCCTGAAAGGTTTTTATAACGGACAGACCTATGACCTTGAAAGTGTGCCACCCGCGCATTATAAAGTGGGCAACAATACGATTGCTTATGTGGATGGAGCCACACAGAATTTCAAGGTGTTTTACAAAGGTCAGGTTTTGTTTCTGGAAACCTTTCCGCCAACCAACTTTAAGGTAGGGGATGATCTGGTTGCTTATACCGACAATCAGGGAAATTTCAAAGTATTCTACATGGGAGAGGTAACAACCGTATTGACCTATGCGCCTTTATATTATGATGCAGTTGATCACATGGTGATTTACGGCGACAATCTTAACTTCAATGCATTCTTCAACGGGAAATCCATCAAACTGGAAAGTTACAAGCCCGATAATTACCAGATCGATTACAATGGAGTTGCTTATAAGGATAAAGCCAATCACCTGCGTTTCTTCAGTGATGGCACTATTAAGGATGTAAGCAGCAGGATTGTAAACACCTATCAGCTAACCAGAAATGTTCTCATGTATTCCACGGATATGGATGACATGCATTTTTTCTGCAATGGAAAAAACTACTAACGATTCTCATAGCGAATGATTTTCGCAGGAATAGCAATTGCAGGACAGAGAAAAGGAATAAGAGTTTTTACTTTGCCACGATGAGCACTGGAATGTTCACAGAATGCCTTACCGCATCCAGTGTGGTGCCAAATACGATGTCTCTTACCCCGCGATGGCCGTGAGCTGCCATCACCAGTAAATCGGCCTTGAAATTGTTCACGAGTTCGGGAATGCAGTTTTTCGGATTCCCGAAACCGAGTTGAACTTCTGAATGATAACCCTTTTCGAGCAGCTCATTCTGATACTGCTTTATTTTGATCCGGTCGCTGGCCGTTTCGTTGTCTGATATTTCATTTTCAAAAATCCGTGCACCTGCGGTTTCTACTACATGGATTAGCAAATACCTGGCTTCCTGTCCGCCCTGTGCCAGAGCATTGCTGATGGCATCGGAGTCCATATTGCCAAAGTCGACCGTGACGGCAATGCGGTTGTATTTGCCTTTCCCGCTGATGCGTAATTCCTGATGATCGCTGTGTACGTTCGACTGCCTTGCCTGCAAGCTTTTTTTCAACCATGGGAATAAAGTGATATAAAGCATCAGTATGGCAGCTGCAGCAGTGGCAGGAATAAGAGTCAGCCACCAAATCCAGGGCTTCTCCGATGTTGCGAGCAAGGTGTGTTCAAAGTCATAAATAAGTTTTGCATTGAGGCCAATGATGAGTATTGCGCTCGACCAGGCAAGAACCCTTATCCGGAAAGGAATGACGAACTGCTTCATTTTGGAAGTATCGCTTACAAAATGAATGAGAGGTATGATGGCGAAACCGAGCTGAAGACAAAGAATGACCTGACTAAGTACCAATAAGTCGCCTGTTCGTGATTCGCCCATGAAATGGATGACCAGAAAGGCCGGCAGGATGGCAATAAGCCGCGTAATGATACGCCTGAGCCATGGCTGGATGCGCAGATTGAGATAGCCTTCCATCACAATCTGTCCGGAAAGCGTGCCTGTCAAGGTAGAACTTTGTCCTGCTGCGATTAAAGCAATGGCAAAGAGCACCGGTGCAAGCGTACTGCCCAGAACTGGGGCGAGCAAACGGTGTGCATCCTGAATCTGAGCTACCGCAAAAAAACCATTGTTGAAGAAGGCGACTGCAGCTAGAATCAGAATGGCGGCGTTCACCAGCATTGCAATATTAAGTGCAATGAAGGTGTCGAGGAAGTTGAACCGGATGGCAGAACGGATGCCTTTGCCGGTACGACGGATGGTCCGGGTTTGTACGAGCGAAGAGTGGAGGTATAGATTATGGGGCATTACTGTGGCTCCGATAATGCCTATGGTGATGTATAACGCTTCCTTTCCAGGGAGCGATGGGATAAGTCCTTTCAGAATTTCAGTACCGGAAGGCTTGGCAATGCTCATCTGGATGAGAAAAGCCAAACCCATAATAGCGATGAGTGCCAGAATAAAGGCTTCCATTTTGCGCATGCCATACCTGACCAGGATAAGCAAAAGAAAGGTGTCGAATATAGTCAGGCTAACACCGTAAATCAGGGGGATGTGAAAAAGCAGTTGTAAACCAATGGCCATGCCAAGTACTTCAGCCAGGTCGCATGCAGCAATGGCGGCTTCAGCAAGCAGCCAAAGGCAGCGGTTAACTGCTTTGGGATAGGTGGCGCGGGAGGCTTGAGCCAGGTCAAGTCCTGTGACAAGTCCCAGGCGTGCACTGAGGCTTTGAAGCAGGAGTGCAATGAGATTGGATACTACCAGCACCCAGATGAGGGAATAACCGAACTGGCTTCCACCGGCAATATCGGTGGCCCAGTTGCCAGGATCCATATAACCGACACTAATGAGATAAGCCGGTCCCATGAATGCAAAAAGTTTTTTCCAGAAACCAGTTTGCCGGGTGGCATCTATGGTTCCGTTGACTTCCTGAAGTGATGTTCTTTTCTGGTCCATATCAGCGCAGCTGGGAGATAAGTATGTTCCTGGCCACATCGTTGCTGATGTGAATGGTCTTTTTTCGGTTTAAAGTGATGTGCAGTGAACGGTCATAAGCGGTAATGCTCTCCACTTTTATTTCGCATCCCAGAGAAAAGCCAAGCTTATCGAGGTATTCAAGGAAAATGCTGTCGTGATCTGCTACGCCGGTCATGATGTATTTTTTTCCGGCTTCGCCTGTTTCCAGAAGAGCAGAGCGTGAGGGTGACATGCGGCCTTTATTGTCGGGAATGGGATCACCGTGAGGGTCGTGCTTGGGAAACCCCAGGTATTTGTCGAGCCGTTCAACAAGTTCGGAAGAATGCACATGTTCGAGCTGCTCGGCAATATCGTGTACCTCGTTCCAGCGGAAATTCAGTTTCTCCACAAGAAAAAGCTCCCAGAGGCGGTGTTTGCGGATGATACTGAGGGCAATTTTACGGCCGGCAGCCGTAAGCGATACCCCCTGATAGCGTGTGTAATTGATCAAGTTCTTGGCAGCCAGCTTTTTCAGCATGTCGGTGACTGTGGCGGCCTTGGTATTCATTTTTTCAGCAATGGAATTGGTGCTTACTGCAAGACGGTCAGCTTCGTGCAGCTTGAATATCGCTTTCAGGTAGTTTTCTTCCGTAAAAGAGTTCATTGGGCGTCAGATAATAGACAAATCTAAAAATAATATCCAGATTTAGGAAATTTAATTTAGATTAATCTAAATTGATGAGGAAAACGGGAAGCACCTTCTTGTACAAAGAGGGTTCCGCTCCTTCTATTCTATCAGCCAGAGCTTTTGAAAAGAGCAGTTCCAATCGGGAGATGTGCCGCAACGACCGGAAAAATACCTTCTCCGATCGGAGAAGGGCAAGCGGCGATCGGAAAAGCACCTTCTCCGATCTGAGGAGCTCAAACGACGATCGGAAAAGCACCTTCTTCGACCGAAGGAGCACAAGTGGCGATCGGAAAAACGTCTTCTTCGATCGGAAAAGTGTTAGCTACGATCGGAAAAACACCTTCTTCGAT
>DASYGQ010000250.1:0-3318 GCA_035999585.1 Bacteroidia bacterium
AAATGATTTCGATCAGCTGAAAAAATTAGGAAAGAAAGGCATCGAAGGAAAAATTGTTTTCTTCAACAGAATATTTGATCCGACACGCATTTCCACATTCGACGGATATGGTGATGTGGTAGCATATCGCTGGTCAGGCCCCTCCAAAGCTGCTGAGTTTGGTGCCGTTGGAACCGTATGCCGTTCCTGTACACCGGATATAAATGATGTACCCCATACCGGGGGAATGGGATACGATGATCAGTTTCAGAAAATTCCCTGCTGTGCCATCAGTACAAAGGATGCTGAACGGCTTAGTGCTTTATTGAAGGATGAACCCAGACTCAGGTTCTGGTTCAGACAAACCTGTGCTATTTATCCCGATGAACGGTCCTACAATGTAGTGGCAGAAATCCGAGGATCGGAGCATCCGGAAGAGATCATTGATTTTGGCGGACATCTTGATTCATGGGATACCGGAGACGGCGCCAGTGACGACGGGACGGGATGTGTCCAGGCAATGGAGGTTATACGTTTGTTCAAAGCTACCGGAATTCGTCCGAAACGAACCATCCGCGCAGTCCTTTTTATGAATGAGGAAAACGGCACAAGAGGCGGAAAAAAGTATGCCGCTGAAGCAAAACAAAAAAACGAGAAACATATTCTGGCCATCGAAAGTGATCGCGGAGGGTTTGCACCACGCGGATTTTCAACGGACATGCCTGACGATAAAAAATCAAAAATCACAAGCTGGAAAAACCTGTTTCTTCCATACGGGGTTTATGATTTCAGCCAAACTGGAGGAGGCGCTGATATACATGCCCTCCAGGCGCTCGGCGTTCCGGTGATGGAACTTGTTCCGGATTCACAGCGTTATTTTGACATTCACCACACTTCAAATGATACATTCTCAAGAGTGAATAAACGCGAGCTCGAACTGGGCGGGGCAACAATTGCCGCATTGGTCTACCTGGTAAGCGAATATGGGCTCTGAGGCGCCTTCATTTTCTAAAAACGAACAAAACAAACCATTTTTGCAATGAAAAAAATAATCACTTCAAAAAATGCACCGGAACCCATTGGACCATACAGCCATGCGGTACTTGCGGGAAACACGCTTTATGTATCAGGCCAGGTGGGTAAAAAAGCAAGCGGAGAAATGATGACCGGCGACATCAAAGCAGAAACCACCCAGGTGATGTCCAATGTAAAGTCTATTCTTGCAGAAGCAGGCATGGAAATGGAACATATTGTTAAGACTACTATTTTTCTGAAAGACCTCAACAACTTCAGTTCCGTAAATGAAACCTATGGGTCCTTTTTCAAAGGCCAGTTCCCTGCCAGAGAGACCGTCCAGGTATCCCGTTTACCATTGGACGTGAATGTTGAAATATCCGTCATTGCAGTGAAGCCCTGACAAGCTTCATCACCATTCAATAATGGCATAAACAGAGAACCCTCATGTGTGGAATAACAGGTATCCGGATTTTTTCAGGAGAACCGGAAAACCGGATTGAACGGGTGAGGAATGCCACATCCAGGCTGGAAAAGCGAGGGCCCGACAGCCAAGGTATTTTTATTGACAGAAAAACAGCCCTTGGGCACCGAAGGTTAAGCATTATTGACATTAGCGACGCAGGAGCCCAGCCTTTTTCGGACCCTACCGGCCGTTACACTATTGTCTTCAACGGTGAGTTTTTCAATTACAGGGAACATCGCGAAATCCTTCTTAGTAAGGGCTATCATTTCCGTTCAGAAAGCGACACGGAAGTTCTGCTGCAACTCTGGATCCTGGAAAAAGAAAAATGCCTGGAGAAAATCAATGGCTTTTTCGCATTCGCCATCTATGACCGGCAAGAAGAAAGTCTATTTATTGCCAGAGACCGTTATGGGGTAAAACCACTGCTTTATTCGGATAGTCCTTCCCAGTTTGTTTTTGCCTCCGAGATGAAGAGTATTCTCGAATACGGCTTGAAACGGGAAATCGATTTTGTTTCTTTGAATATATATCTGCAACTCAATTACATTCCGGCTCCTGACACAATCTTCAGTAACATCAAGAAACTGGAGCCTGGACATTACATGAATGTTCGGCCGGGAGGCTGTGAAATAAAAAAATATTATGAACTTCCTCCTGAAATAAAAACGGCCGTTCCAAATTATGAAGAAGCCAAAGTGAGGGTATGCCAGCTTCTGGAAGAAGCCGTGGAAAGACGCCTGATTTCGGATGTTCCCCTGGGATCCTTCTTAAGCGGGGGAATCGACTCATCCATTGTAACAGCTATTGCTTCGCGGTTCAATCCGGGGATTAAGACCTTTTCAATCGGGTTCCCCGACCAGCCATTTTTTGATGAGACAAAGTATGCAGAACTCGTGGCAAGAAAATTCAAAACAAATCACACCACTTTCTCTTTAAAAAACGAGGAGCTTTTCGCTTCTCTTCACGACGCGCTAAATTATCTGGATGAGCCATTTGCCGACTCATCCGCTCTTCTTGTTTATATTCTTAGCCGACACACTCGGCAATCAGTAACGGTAGCATTGACCGGAGACGGAGCCGACGAACTGTTTACCGGCTACCACAAACATGCTGCAGAATTTCGTATCCGGCATATGACCACAGTTGAAAATCTTGTTTCCGTCGGTAAACCATTGTGGGCTGCACTTCCAAAATCACGAAATTCAGGAATTGGAAACAAGATCAGGCAATTTCACAAATTCAGTGAAGGGGCCTTATTGTCGGAAAAGGAACGCTACTGGCGTTGGGCCGGGTATGCAAAAGCCGATGAGGTAGCAGAACTCCTGGTGAAGCAAACAGATAATGTCGTTTATGAAAGCCGGAGGGATGCCATTTTGAAAGATGTAAATACGGATTTCAACTCTCTTCTTCGGACAGATTTCAAACTTGTTCTTCAGAACGACATGCTGGTGAAAACAGATTTAATGAGCATGGCAAATGGGCTGGAGTTAAGGAGCCCTTTCCTGGACTATCGTTTGGTAGATTATGTATTTTCGCTTCCGGAAGAATATAAAATCAATCGGCAATCGCGTAAGCGAATTCTCAGAGACGCTTACAAGGATATGTTACCACCTGAAATAATGGCAAGAGGGAAACACGGTTTTGAAGTGCCACTGCTGAAATGGTTCCGCACTGAAATGAAATCTCTTATTTTTGAGGATCTGCTGAATGATGACTTTATCCGGGAACAAGGGATTTTCAACCAGGAAGAAATTGAAAAATTAAAACAAAAACTTTTTTCCTCCAACCCGGAAGACATAACAGCCCGTATATGGGGGCTTATCGTATTTCAATTCTGGTGGAAAAAATACATGGAGTAA
>DASYGQ010000093.1:0-3063 GCA_035999585.1 Bacteroidia bacterium
CCACCACTTCTTCCCGTTTCGGAAGCGCTCTGGTCGACTTCAACGATTTCCTGAAAAGCCCCTTCATAGGATGGGGACGCGGTGTAATGAGATACGGAGGGCGCTCTTTCACTTTTTTCTCGGAAGATCAGCACAGGAACAACAGTGTGACAGACGTACTGGCCACCTATGGCATATTCCTGTTTCTGTTCTTCTTTTACAATTATTACAAATCCATGAAGAAATTGTGCCTTCAGAGTGGATTCAACCCGAATTTTGCCATTTACGCCTTGCTGGTTATTCTTACGCTGGGCTTCAGCCAGTCCATTTTCCTAAAACCCTTTTTCTACAGTATTCTTTTCCTTCAGTTCACGCACGACAGACCGGCTGTTCAGATCGAATCAGCGCCTGTCTGGCAAAGGCATGAGGAAACAAATACCGCTTAATTGATCAGAGATCAGAACATGAAAATATTTATTGACATCGGGCATCCTGCGCATGTGCATTACTTCAGGCATTTCACCAAAATTATGGAGAAAAAAGGGCACACTGTATTTATCACAGCGCGTGACAAGGAAGTGACATTCAGCCTGCTTGATTTCTATAAAATGCCGTACTCAAACCGGGGGAAAGGCAAAAAAGGATTTTTCGGCAAACTGTTTTACATCCTTCAGGCAGATCTCTTCCTGCTGCGCCAGGCTCTGAAAGTGAAACCGGATATTTTCCTGAGCTTCGGTTCACCCTATGCTTCACATACCGCCTGGCTCCTGAGGAAACCACACATTGCCTTTGATGACACCGATCACAATTTTTTTGAGCATCTCCTGTATGTTTCATTCACCAAAGCCATCCTCACTCCTGAGGTTTATCTGAAAGATTATGGCAAAAAACATATGCGGTTCAAAGGCTTTATGGAACTGTGCTCACTTCATCCAAACCGGTATAAACCCGAAACAGCGCCAGCCATTGCTGACAAAAAGTATATCCTGCTTCGTTTTGTATCCTGGGAAGCCAGTCATGACATGGGCCTCTCGGGCCTGAGCATGGCTGATAAATATGAACTTGTCAGAGAACTCTCGAAATATGCCGATATCATCATCTCTTCTGAGTCCCCTTTACCCGACGATTTAAAGGAGCTGGGCTATTCCGTTCATCCCGCACGCATGCATGACCTGCTCGCCGGCGCTCAGCTTCTTGTCAGCGAGAGCCTGACCATGTCGGCGGAATCCGCATTCCTGGGAACGCCTACCCTTTGTATCAGCACAGCTCAGGCAGGTACGCTGGATGAGGAAGTAAGATTGGGACTCATTGAATTGTTCAGAACAAGCGCAGGGGTTATACCCAGGGCCATTGAAATGGTCAAAGACCCGAAGTATAAGGACCAGTTTAAACGCAAATCGGCCGAAACAGTGAAGCAGCTCGTTGATGTAACAGGCCTTATGGTCTGGTTCGTTGAAAACTATCCTTTGAGCGCCGCTGAACTTAGGAAAAATCCGGATTATCAGCTTACATTCAAATAATACAGGAAACAAAATCATGAGAGATTTCACCTTATCCGCTTACGAACTTCTGCTGACATCCCTGCAGGCCAGAGGTTATAAATTCCTCACGTTTGAAGAATTTCTGACCTCTGAACAGAAAGGCAAACAGATCATTGTCCGCCATGATGTAGACGACCTTCCCCAGAACTCACTCAATACGGCGATTCTCGAAAAGGCCCTGGGAATCAAATCCAGTTATTATTTCCGGATTGTGAAACAAAGCAATCATCCGGATGTGATCAAGGCTATTGCTGAACTTGGACATGAAATCGGCTATCATTATGAAGACCTTGCCCTCACCAAGGGGGATGTTCCCAAAGCACTTGCCGACTTTGAAAAAAACCTTCAATACTTCAGGCAGTATTACCCGGTTAAAACAATTTGCATGCATGGCAGCCCGCTTAGCCGCTGGGATAACCGGAAGTTATGGGAACATGCCTCTTACCGTGATTACGGTATTATCGGGGAACCTTATTTCGAAATTGATTTCTCGAAATTCTTTTATCTGACCGATACAGGAAGAAGATGGAACGGCGAAAAAGTCAGCGTACGCGATAAAGTGGAATCATTTCACAAACTCGAATTCCGAAGCACTTTCGATATTGTAGCCGGTATCAACCAATTGCCCGATCAGATCATGATCACCACCCATCCGCAACGTTGGGAAAACAATTTATTACCTTGGATCAAAGAACTGGTGTTACAAAACACCAAAAACCAGATTAAAAGACTCATCGCCTCCTAATCTCCATACCATGTGCGGTATAGCCGGTATAGTCCATTTTGACAACAAACGCGCTGATCCTGACAGGATCCAGTTGATGCTGGACAAGATCAGGCACCGCGGGCCAGACGACCAGGGTATTTATGTGAAAGATCAGGTGGGATTGGGACACGTTCGCCTCAGTATTCTTGATCTATCAGCCGCAGGCCATCAACCCATGCTGAGCAACGATGGCCGCTATTATCTTGTTTTCAACGGAGAAATCTACAATTACCTGGACCTGAAAAAAGAACTGAGCCCGGTCTATGATTTCAAATCGAAGACCGACAGTGAAGTCCTTCTGGCAGCCTATATCACCTGGGGCGAAAATTGCCTTTCCAGATTCAATGGCGATTTCTCGTTTGTCATCTATGACACTTTTGAAAACAGCCTTTTCGGAGCCCGGGACAGGTTTGGCATCAAGCCTTTTTATTATCTGCACGATAGCAATCAGTTCATTTTTGCTTCCGAAATCAAGGCGATCCTGCCTTTGACTGAGCAACGGACTCCAAACGACAAAATCATTTTTGAATATCTTGTCTATAACCGTACAGATCAATCGGAAGAAACTTTCTTTAACGGGATTCTGAAATTAAAACACGGTCACTGTTTCACTCTGAAAGGCGGTTTGATGAAGATCAAAAAGTGGTACGACCTGGGAGCCATGGTTCATTACCCGCGGCCCATGCATGCATCGGAATTCCGAATGGAATTATCGAAATCAATCCAACTAAGACTTCAGAGTGACGTTCCTGTTGGGGTATCCTTAAGTGGAGGAAT
>DASYGQ010000117.1:0-3653 GCA_035999585.1 Bacteroidia bacterium
GGACATATCAGTCACCCCGTTGTATCGGTTAAGTTCGTCAATAATAACATTACGATTCTGGGCGAAGTGGCGAAAGCCGGAACATATGCCTATCCGAATGAAAAGCTAAGTCTGTTTAACGCATTAGGCCTTGCCGGAGACATTACCGAATACGGTAACCGGAAAAAAGTAACCCTCATTCGGGAAAGCAACAATTCCATACACAAATACAACCTGGATCTGACACAGGATGATATTTTCAAATCGGAATTTTATTATCTACGGCCCAATGACGTTGTATATGTCGAGCCATTGAAAATCCGTCGCTTCGGCATGAAAGAATATCCTTTCACTCTGATCGTTTCAGCAATCACTTCAGCCTTTCTTATTCTTTATTACGTAAAAAAATAAATATCCCCGATGCAAATTGAACAGAACCCCGAAAGCTATTACTATGCAAAATCCGCTTTCCGGATCATTAAACAGTACTGGTACCTATTCATCATCTCCATCGTCTTCTTTCTCAGTATTGCTCAGTTTCTCAACTGGTATATACAACCGGTGTATGAAGTAGGAAGCATTATCCTCATTGATGAGGAAGTGGCAGGCAACAAGCCTGACCCCACACATGAATTTATGAAGTCGTTTTCGATTTTCTCGGCAGCCAACGACATTCAGCTGGAGATCCTGAAGATGAAATCACTGGATTTGATCTATAAAGCCCTGGAAAACATCCATTCCGAAATCACCTATTATGCAGTCAATGGAATCAAAACAAAAGAGATTCACACCGAATCCCCTTTTCAGGTTGATTTTCTTCGCAACCATGTACAGCCGGTAGGTACTAAATTCCGAATCATTCCAGGAACAAATGGCCGCTTCAGGCTGCTGGCCGACAAGAATGATGAATACATCCATTTGTGCAATTATGAAAAGCATACACTGGGAAGTGTAAGCTCTTTTGCATTTGACAAAGAATACGCATACGGTGAAACGATCGAGTCGCCATTCTTTTCGTTTCGAATCTTATGCGATGCACAAAAAATGCCTTATTTCAGCGCCGACACCAAGTACTTCTTTACGTTTAATGATCTGAATCTGCTTGCATATACTTATCAGAAATCAATAAATATCGATCAGCTTGCAAAGGATGTGCATGCAGCCAGCATCAAATTGAAATCAAAAAGCGCTCAAAAAGGGATCGATTTTATCAATGCACTGACAGCAGCTTATCTTCAGCGCATCATCGACAAGAAAAATTACCTGGCTGAAAACACCATACTCTATCTGGATAATCAGCTTCGGGTAATTGAAGATTCATTGAAACTCACGGAAAACACACTTCAGGCTTTCCGCTCCACGAATAAAGTCATGGAGATTGCCGGCAAATCGGATCAGGAATTCAAAGGGGCCAATGAACTGGAAACTCAAAAGGAAGAACTTCAGGCCAAAACAAGTTATTACCATTACGTCAAGAAAAGCCTGGCTGACAATAACGACCTGAACACCCTGCTTGTTCCTTCTTCCATGGGAATCAACGACAATGTGCTGTCAGGCATCATTGATGAATACATCAAACTGAACAACGAACGGAATAACCTCATCGCCAATAAACAGACACGCAGTCCGTTCTATAAAACGTTGACGGTAAAAATAAAAAACCAGAAGAAAACCCTTGCTGAAAATATCGACAACCTGATCAACAGTAACAATGTGATGCTTGGCTCGCTGGAAGGACGCCTCAGAAAGAAAGACAAACAGATTGTTGAACTGCCATCCACACAGCGTGAAATGGTGGGAATCGAACGAAAGTACAAACTGAACGACAATATTTACAATTACATGCTTCAGAAAAAAGCGGAAGCTGAAGTAGCCAAAGCATCCAATATCCCTGAAAACGATATTCTGGAACCAGCCCGCATGCTTCAGCCCAAGGCAGTATTTCCAAACAAGGTGATGAACTTTACCATCGCCCTCCTGCTGGGACTTGTTTTCCCCTTTGCAGGTTTCGGAATGAAGAACTTCATGAATAATACAGTCAACAGTGAGCTTGAAATTCAGGGAATGACTCAAATGCCTTTTCTCGGCCGTATTTATCACCGCAAAGGACGCAAACCCCTGCCCATACTCATTGATGCTCCGAAATCAGCCATTTCCGAATCATTCCGAACGGTTCGCACCAATCTGGATCATTTCCTGAACGGAAAAAACCATCAGGTTGTGCTGCTCACATCCACGCTTGCCGGTGAAGGCAAATCGTTTATCGCTTTGAACCTTGCCACCAGCATTGCCTTGCTTGGAAAGAAAACCGTTCTCGTAAGCTTTGATATCCGAAAGCCGGGCTTCTATCCTGCTCTTAAACTGGAATGCCAGCTTGGAACGAGTTCTATTCTTTCTGGCAGAGCCAATGTGTCGGAAGCCCTTGAAGTGACCACCATTCCCAACCTCGATTTTATCGGAGCGGGACCTGTGCTGTCAAATCCTTCAGAGCTCATCGGTTCAGTAAATACCGAGCCTTTCCTGGACGAACTTCGCCAGAAATACGATTATGTCATTATCGACACTCCTCCACTCGGACTGGTAACCGATGCTTTCCTGCTGATGAAATATGCGGATCTGAAAATTTTCATCATTCGTGAAAAGATGACACCCAAGGCGCAACTGACGAGCTTGCTTCAGGAAATTGAGCATAAAAAAATCGAAGATTTTTACTGGCTTGTCAACGATGTGGATGTCAGCGATACTTTTTATGGAAAGAAAAACGAATATTTTTCCCAGGATTGATCCCAGCCGATCATAACATTATGATAAGGAACCATTCATGATATCCAGGATTTCTTTTTTGAAAGAGGATAACCGTACTGCGAGGGCATATAAAAATATTCTCGGCTCCTTCGCGATCAAATCCATGAGCGTGGTGATTAATCTGGCGCTTGTTCCACTCACCATCAATTACCTGAGCCCCACGAAATACGGGGTATGGCTCACCATCAGCTCTATGCTTGGATGGATCAGTTTTTTTGACATTGGTCTGGGTCATGGCCTGCGCAACAAACTGGCGGAATCCATTGCCAAAGGTGAAACACACAAGGCCAAATCCTATGTGAGCACAGCCTATTTCTCCATTTCCCTGCTTTGCATCGGCTTATTCCTGGCTTTTCTGATCCTCAATCAATTTCTGAACTGGGGGTCTATCCTGAACATTCGTGAACACATCGATGAGAACCTTCAGACGATCGCTCTCATTCTCTTCAGCATGTTTGCCATCCAGTTCGTGCTTCAGCTCATTAACAGTATTTTGCTGAGTAATCAGCAGAATGCCATGGTTTCGTTTTACAACATGCTTTCGAACCTGTTTGTATTGCTTGCCATTGTATTGCTGACCAGATTCACCCACGAATCGCTTCTTAACATCGCATTTATATTTTCGATTATTCCGGTTATCGTTCTGGTCTTCGTGAATGTTTTCTATTTTCGCAACAGTTTCAGTCATTTTTCACCCGGTTTCAAAGCCATTGACTTTCATGCGCTGCGCGAAGTTCTGAGCCTGGGAATCAAGTTTTTCATCATCCAGATTTCAGTGCTTGTCTTTTTCCAGACCAGCAACCTGTTGATCTGCCGTTTTTTTTCGCCTGACTTGGTTACGCCTTATAATATCTCATTCCGCTATTTCG